>NZ_CP017834.1:1464302-1757026 GCF_001907975.1 Silvanigrella aquatica | reverse complement strand
CATTTTGTATATGGAGCATTCGATCCTATTTCTAATAAATTAATAACAATAGAAAATTAGAGTACTATTAATGCAGAATCTGTTTGCAAAATATTGCACAAAATAAGATATCAATGTGGTTCAGAAAAGATAAGTATTGTTTTGGATAACGCAAGGTACCAGCATTGTAAACTTGTTAGAAATCGTGCATCACGACTTGGAATCGAATTTATATTTCTTCTTTCATACTCTCCAAATTTGAATATAATTGAAAGATATTGGAAATATGTGAAGAAAAAATGTTTAAACTCAAAATATCACATGAGTTTTTTTTATTTAAAGAGGCAATTAAAAATAGCTTGCATAAAACAAAATTTGATAAGGAAACTAGAGATGAGCATTATTTCATTAAAGCAGTTAAATTTTCGGGAATTCAAATAATCTCAACTTCTAGTCGCCTGAGGTATAAGTTCCTATCGTACGTCTCATATAAATAGGTTTGGCACTTACGATATCAAGTAAAGAGCTTTTGAGGAAATTGATTATGGAATTAAATTCAATATCTAAAAAAAATCTAAATTTAATAATAATATCAAATAATAAAATACAATAGTGGGTCTATTTGGATTAGATCCTTACCGCTTACCAAAAAGGTTTGGTGATAAACAATTAATTCATGTTTACAAACCAACTTTGCTAAGGAACTTAGTTCTTTGTATAAAAATTTTTTAGAAGATTCTAAAAAAGAAATTCAAACTTTAAAATCTGAACTTTCAAAAGAAAGATAAGAAAATAAAGATTTACAAAAACAAATTATTAAACATGTGCATGAAATGCAGGCTTTACTGAAAAAAGATACTGGGATTATGTCTTGGTTAAGATCTAAATAAATATTTTTATTAACAGAATATTAAATGAATTGAAAATAAAAAATTCATATAGACTACCATAAAATTTTAAAACTATTAGATCATAAATATTTAAAAATATTTGACAAATTAAAGAATGTGAAATATTTGCTTAATAAGCCAAATGGCCAATTATAAGCGTTCACTACATATTCTAGATAAGTGATTCCTTTTAGTGGACAATATGCTATGAACTTAGGCGTTCATATAGAAGGGTTGTCCCATGGTAAAGAAGAAATCAGTTAAAAGTCAATATTCTCTTGAGTTTAAAAACCAAGTCCTTGAAGTCTTAGAAAATAGCCCTAAAAGCATGGCTCAGATAGCTAGGGAGTTTGAGGTTTCCTACCCCACTCTGAATAGCTGGAAGCGTTCTATTGGCGAAAAGGAAAATTCAAATATAAAGAAAAACTCTGACGAATTGAAAAAGCTAAAGCGAGAATACGAGCTTTTAAAAAAGGAAAATGAAATCCTAAAAAAGGCGGCAAGCTTCTTTGCAAAGCAACTCGATTAAAATACGAGTTTATATTGCTAGAGAAGCTTAATTATCCTATTCTTTTACTTTGCAAAGTAATGTGCGTTTCTAAAAGTGGATTTTATAAATGGCTTGAATGTAAAGATAAAAATCATCAATTTGAGTTTAGCCTTGAAGAAGAAATAAAAAAAATACATACTTCTTCAAGGAGTACATATGGAAGACGGCGAATTTTATCAACACTTAAAAAGTCATTTATTAAAGTTGAAAAAAAACGAATATCCAAGATTATGAAGAAACTAAATCTGAATGGGGTCGGCAAACCTAAATTTAAAACAACAACAAAGGTTGATAGGCAAGCGATACATTTTCCGAATTTAATTTCAGGGGATTTTACTTCCTATAAGCCCAACGAACTTTGGACCAGCGATATTACTTATATTCCAACGAAAGAAGGCTGGGTTTATTTGTGCATAATATTGGATACTTTTTCAAGAGCAATAATTGGTTGGAGCATGCAAGATAATCTAAAAAGAGAAATTGTTTTGAATTCACTAAACATGGCATACAAAAAAAGATCTCATTTTCCAAATGGAATAATTTTTCATAGTGACAAAGGATCACAATATTCAAGTAAAGAAGTTAGAAAATATTTAAAATTAAATCATTTTCATCAAAGCATGAGCAATAGCTGCTATGAGAATTCTATTACAGAAACATTTTTTTCCACTCTAAAAAAAGAATTGGTACATCGATGCAATTTTCTTACTAGAAAAGAAGCAAAATCTTCGATTATAGAATATATTGAGGTGTTTTATAATCGAATTCGTGCGCACTCTGCCCTTGATTATCTTGCACCATTAGAGTATGAAAAAAATTATGAAATTTAACCGTCCACTTTTCGGGGATCACACCAATTGCAAGCCGTGTTAAAACTTGGGAGTGATTTTTTTCATAAGAAATTGCTTTAAATTTTCATCAAAATGATTTAGTATGATTGACATATGCTGCATTCCTTTTTTATTACTAGTGAAACCGAAGTGCAGCATACCTATTACTATATTAATTTTAATTTATAAAATTTTATTTTTTTGGAGCCTCATTAAAATCATATAAAATTTTGGTTATCTATTTTGGGGAAGAAACTTTTTAGACGGCGAATAATTTAACATTAATTGGGTTACTATTTTCACTTAAAATCCTTCCGTTTCCTAAGGAAAAAATATCAGAAGTAGGAATATATAAAAGCTCATCAATAGAAATAGTATAAGAGCCTGATTGGAGTTTTAAAGCATGCAGTTTAATTGACTTAGCACAACCAATTGAAAATTGGAGAGCTTGAAGGATGGAGATTTTCCCTGAATTATTCGCACCTATTAATATATTTATTTCAGAAATATCAAGTGATGTATGTTTTATTTGTTTATATTTTCTTATTATTACTTTATTTAAAATCATCATTTTTTCCTCAAAAATATTTTTTAAAATCTTTATTCATAATTTTTTATAAACAAGTATTCTTATTATTTTCAAGCGTTATCTTTACTACATTATTTCTAAAATAGTCTTTTTTCATCTTCACGTAATTCTCCATTTGGTGAAACATGTCTGTATAATGTTTGTTTTGTAATCCCAAGCTCTTTACACAGAGATCCTATTTTTGTTTCAGGTTTACCTAGAGAATCCATAGCAAGTCGAAGTTTTGCAGGAGTCATTTTATATGGATGTCCACCATTACGTCCTCTTTTTCTTGCTGATTCCAAGCCTGCTAATGTGCGTTCTCGAATTACTTCACGCTCAAATTCCGAAAGAGCTGCAAATATTCCGAATGTTAATTTTCCAGTGGGAGTCGTTGTATCAATTGCAGCACCATGGCCAGTTAAAACTTTAAACCCAATATTTTGAGAAGTCAGATCATGAACTGTATTTACAAGATGCCTGAGATCTCTCCCTAAGCGGTCTAATTTCCAAACGATTAAAGTATCATCTTTTCTTAGAGCTTTAAGGCAATTTTTCAATCCTGGTCGGTCGTCCTTTTTTCCTGAAGCATAATCATGATAAATTTGAGCTTCCAGCACCCCAACTTTCAACAAAGCATCTTTTTGCAAATCTAAGCTCTGTGAGCCATCTGCTTTTGAAACACGCAGACAGTGCTATTTCAATTTGTTTTATATTTAATCAACGGGAAGTTTTTTTTATATGACATAATATGTCAACTCGTCTATACTGGTAGTAATCGCTTCAAAGTGCCCAAGACCCCAATAGAAAAATGGAAGGGCATGGATTCTAAAGCAGCTGCAGAATGTAAGAAGGCTTCGTAAGAATCATCTAAACTCAACCTAAAGATAAAATGAAAATCAAATATTTTAGACTATGAAGCGAAAAGTGAGACACGTGTCATAAGTAAACACATTGATCCTAAAAAGCAAAGGAGATAATGTCAAAGAAGATAATGTCAAAGAAGATAATGTCAAAGAAGAGATATTTAACGAGGTAAGGCCAATGACAAAAAAAAGGATAATCATTTTAACTTTATTAATTTCATCAATCTTAACTTTATTTTCTTGTACGAAGCAAGACTCCGTTGATTTAATGGTTGACATTCCTGAGATGTTAAGAAGAGATAGAGTTGCTTCATTTTATGGTCCTGAAGCTAAAAGAATGTGTGAGACATATAGAAAAATATATGCTGGGTTTTGTGATACCATAAACCAGCCTTACGTTAAGTGCTATGATTTAAATGATAAAAAATATAAAGCGACTGCATGTGAATGAGATTAATAATGTAGCGATAAATTATTTTGCTTTCTCAGTTTAAATTCTTCAGCTATTTTTTTTAGCATTTCATATATTCCAAAGCGTAAACAATAATTATGCATTGTTAACATGGATGAATTTTTTAAACGTATTTCAAAACTTAATGTAGGAATTGAATTTCTCTTTACAAATTTATGATCAATATTCTTAACGAGTAACTTATTATAATCTTCACTTGATAATGTAGTATTAAAAAAGGGATCGATGACAATAATATTTTCTTTTCCATACGGTTTTTTTTCGATAAAATAGATAAATGCATGATCCCCATTTTTAAGAAATCCAAAATGAATTTTGTATTTTTCAAAAAATAAAAAAAATTTAGTATTATTATTTTTGTCAAAAATATATAAGAAATAATTTAAAAACATTGAGCTTAATAAGGCCATTTCGCCGCAATTACCAATGCTATATTTTATAAATGAGAACAATTTTTTAATATCTTCATCTTTTATAGTATAAATTTTATTTTTAAATACATGATTGTCGTCTAATTTTCTAATTAATTCGTTTTTTATTCCAAAATTATTTCTTATATATTTAGTAAAAGTGCTTAAATCATGATAGTATTTATAACCGATATCACTATAGTTAAGCGCCTGCATTTTTTGAATATTGAAACCATCTCTTGTCTGACTTCTGACAATACTTTGGGAAACAATTTTGCATGTAGCGTTTAGAATAAAAGAAATTTTTTCTTGTTTGTTTGGAAATTTATTTAAAATAAAAAATACTTCATGCATACGATAATATTCCAATTTTATAATTAATTTAAAAAAATAATCAAATATTTATTGCTATATAATTGATTATTTACAATCAATATCACATCTAAAAAGATTTTAAAATATTTATTTGAGTTTGCTATGAACTTTGTGTTATAAGTTGATATTGCTATTTTTTTTGTATTTATTTAATACTTTTAAGTACAATGCGATTATAATAAATAAATTATATGTAAAAGGATTCAATAAAAATGAATGATTCAGTTGGAAATGTTGCTTCTTGGAATTTGGAATCAATGACCATTATAAAGGAATTTGTATTTGATGCAGGGTTGCCCACGACAATTCTAATATTAGCTTGTCTTCTTTTGTGGTTTTGCATTCTAAAAAAAGTGATGAAATTTTTATTTACTTTTGCAAGTCTTTTTTTGCTCCTTGTTTGTTATAAAGAAACCCCTTTTTACTTATCAAAACCCTTATTGTATTTTGAAAAAATTGACTTCAACGATATTCAAAAAACTCAATATCGTGTATCAGAAATAGTACCAAATTGCCTTCATCAAGGAATGCCTCTCGTGGTATTAGGAGGCGGTCTTTATCAAAAAGACATTCCTTCTACACTTTCCCAGCTCAGAGTTTTAGGATTGACAAATTTATTAGAAATTTCAAAAAAACAAGAGAATTTAATCACCTCCAAAACACCTTTATATTTTACAGGTGGATATACAAATCCCAACGTAAATCAAAGTGAAGCTGAAGCTATGAAATCCTTTTTTAAATATTTATATAGAAGTAATTCTCCTGAATTGAAAATAAATACGGACAATAATAGTAAAAATACATATCAAAATGCGGCGTATTTAAAGGAAATATTTACAAAAAATCATGAAGATTTTAAAATTGCATTAGTTACAAGCGATGTTCATATGCTTCGCGCTAAAAAGACCTTTGAAAAGCAAGGGTTTCAAGTTTGTGCCGTTCCTGTAAGAACCTTCGATAAAAAAGGAGCGGGAATTTTTAGTTTTAATAATGCTGTCACTTCCGTAGGACTCTTAAATGAGTATTTAGGAATTATGGGATATTCTTACAAAGGATGGATAAGTATATAAAATTATTAAAATAATTACTGTTTGGGGTACATTTGAGCAACGCTTAAAAAGCTTCATTGCATTTTCAGATTGAAGATGTTAGTTCCAGGTTTGCACGAAAAGGAGTTTGCTTTATGAGTAGTATGTACGATACCCGTGAGTTTCGCCGTGGGCTCAAAGTTCTTATGAGTAATGATCCTTGGATTATTGTTGATTTTCAACATGTAAACCCAGGAAAAGGTGCGGCATTTACGCGCACAAAATTTAAAAATTTACGCACGGGACAAGTTGTCGAACACAATATAAAAAGTGGTGACAAGCTTGAAAAACCAGATGTTGAAGAAAGAAACATGCAGTTTCTTTACAATGATGCTGATGGTTATAATTTTATGGATACGGCCAATTTTGAGCAAATTTCTCTTACGAATCTCGAAGTGGGCGAAACAAAAAATTACTTAGTGGAAAACTCTGTTATTAAAGTTGTTTTTTTTAATGGCAAGCCTATTGGTGTGGAAACAGAAACTTTTGTTGAATTAAAAGTTGTGGAAACAGCTCCTGGTGTCCGTGGTGATACGGCAACAGGCGGCAGCAAGCCGGCAAAACTGGAAACAGGGCTTGTGGTTAGTGTTCCTTTTCATATTAATGAAGGGGATGTTTTACGCATTGATACGAGAGAGGCGGTCTATGTTGATCGTGTCTCTCGTAAGTAACGAAAAATGATAAAAAATTAAGCAAATAAAGCTGGTTGTTTCAATGCTACCAGCTTTTTGTTATGCCATCTCTGCAAAAACCAGAACATTGCAAAGACAAGTAAAGGTTTGCAATTTTTTAAGGTATTGACTTTGTTTGAGGAATCGTGAAACTTTGAAGTGGACTTTTTGTTAGAGCTTTAACGGTTTTAATTGAGTATATCTAGGCAAATTGCACCTTTGCTTAATTAAAGAAGCAATGAGTATCTTTTTAGAGGAAAACAAAAATGATTGACGTAACAAAAATAGAAAAATTGATGACTCTCATGGCAAAGCATGGGTTTGATGTGATTGAAGCTGAATCTTCTGGTGAAAAAATATCTTTAGCTCGAAATGTTTCTCAGGCATCTGTCTTTCAACAGCAGACGGTTCTTCCTCAGAATGCAAATCAGCTCAAAAGCGGATCGTCTGGATTAGCTACTTCTATGGAATTTAAATCAGAGAATGCAGCTGTAAAATCAGAAGAAACAAAAAAACTGCCTGAAGGCACAACAATTACAAGTCCTTTTGTGGGGACATTTTATCGTTCCCCAAGTCCTGATTCTCCTTCTTTTGTGGAAATTGGTTCTAAAATTCGCAAAGGACAATCACTTTGTATTGTTGAAGCAATGAAATTAATGAATGAAATTGAATCGGAAATGGATGGAGAAATTGTAGCCATTCTAATCGATAATGCGAAACCTGTTGAGTTTGGTACGCCTCTCTTTATTGTTGCCCCTGCTAAGTAAACAGAACATGAAATGTGAGTAAAAAAACATGAAAAAAATTCTAATTGCGAACAGAGGTGAGATTGCGGTTCGTATTATACGTGCTTGCCGAGAACTTGGTATAAAGACAGTTGCCATTTATTCACAAGCAGACGCCCATAGTTTACATGCTAAACTCGCAGATGAAAGTATTTGTATTGGTCCTGCAGAAAGTAAAAAAAGTTATCTGCATATACCTGCTATTATTGCTGCTGCCGAAGTGAGTGGTGCCGATGCGATTCATCCGGGATATGGATTTTTATCAGAAAATGCACATTTTGCAGAAGTCTGTCGCAAATGTAACATTAATTTTATCGGCCCTACACCAGAGCAAATGAAGCAATTGGGTGAAAAGGTAGCGGCACGTGATGTGGCGCGTAAAGCAGGATTGCCTTTTTTGCCAGGTTCGAAATCGGCCATTGACAATGTAGATATAGCTAAAAAAACAGCGAAAGAAATTGGTTTTCCCGTCATTTTAAAAGCTAGCGGTGGTGGCGGTGGACGCGGAATGAAAATTGTCCATAAAGAAGCTGATCTTGAAAAAGCTTATTTAACCTGTCGTCAAGAAGCAGCTGTTTCCTTTGGTAATTCTGAAGTTTATCTAGAAAAATATTTAGAAAATCCGCGTCATGTGGAAATTCAAATTATGGCGGATAAACATGGAAATATTGTTCATCTGGGTGAACGTGATTGTAGTATTCAAAGAAGACATCAAAAAGTTATTGAAGAAGCACCTTGCAATTTATTAAGCGAAAGTGAACGCAGTCGCATTGGATCCTATGCTGTTTCGTTAGCAAGAGAAGTGGGATATCACGGCGCTGGAACGGTCGAATTCTTAATGGATGACGACAAAAATGTTTATTTTATGGAGATGAACACACGTATTCAAGTGGAACATCCCGTAACGGAACAAATTACAGGTATCGATCTCGTTCGTACGCAAATATTAGTTGCTATGGGAGAAAAACTTCCATTTGCTCAAGAAGATATTAAAATTAAAGGACATGCTATTGAATGTCGTATTAATGCAGAAGATCCCAAAACTTTTGCGCCTTGGCCTGGTAAAATCACGGCCTATTCTTGTCCGGGTGGGTTAGGTGTGCGCGTTGATGGTTTTGTTTATCATGGTTATACTGTGGTGCCTTACTACGACTCCATGTTAACAAAATTAATTATTACAGCAGACACAAGAGAACTTGCTATAAAAAAAATGGAAAGTGCTTTAAAAGAATTTATAGTTGATGGCATTAGAACAAATATTCCTTTTCATCTTGAAGTTTTAAAACATCCTGACTTTGTTCAAGGAAAGCACTCGACTCGTTTTTTAGAGCGCGCTGGATTTGTAAAGTAAATTTATAGACCTTTGCTTTATATTTAAAAATAAGACAAGAGTTTAACTTCTAAACAAAAAAACCAATAATCATTTATTTGATTATTGGTTTTTTTTTGTCATTTTTGTGATTTGAATTTTGAAATTCTTATTATAAATTATTATTAATAGATTAATGAAAAATTATAAACAAAATTTATTATATGACAATAGAATAAATAAAATCTGTATTGATGTATTTTTATTTCAATGATAAATTTTTTAGACAAAAATATGATTTGAAATAGTTCCAAAAAATTTTCTTTTAGGAAAGGTTGTTAGTCGCTTAGGAAGTTTGTGTTGTTTTGTATAAACGAATGATCAACTATTACTTGGAGAGTTAAATGTATTTAACAAAGACATCTTTGAAAGTTGTGAGTTTTTCGTTATCAGCAATTGTTACTTTGTCAGCATCTGCGGGAAGCAATCAAAAGCCAAATGATCTCAAGCGTATGCTAACCATAGGCGTATCACAAAATCCAGAATTGCAACAGAAATCAGATGGATTTTACAGACCTGATGGTTCTGCTGCCGTGATTACGGAACCAAATTATAAATCCAAAAAAGATTTCAAATTTAATGAAGACTTTGAAAAAACCTCAATTGAGATTGCAAAAGAATACTTAAGAGAAAATGCTAATAAATTTGGTCTAGATAAAAATTCGATTTCTGAATTAGCATTAATTTCAGTGCGCAAAAATGAGGGATTTAATGTTGTTCGTTTTGAGCAACGCTCTCAAGGCGTTCCTGTTTATGGAAGTTCTATTGCCATTACTGTTACGAATAAAGGTCGAGTTAGCTATGTAGCAAGTAATTCAATTACTGGAATTGTAAATACCAATTATCAATTAAATTATTTGCAATATATTGAAAAAGAACAAGCTATAGAATTTGCAAAAAATCATTTAGGAAATAAAGATATTAAAATTAATGAATCAAAGTTTATGATATATAAAAATGCCAATGGTGAAATAACTCAAGTCTGGAAAATAAATTTAATATCAAATAGTACGCCTAAAGGTGATTGGGAAATTCTCGTTGATGCCAACAATGGAAATATATTAAGAGCAGAAGAAAAGCAATTTCATGCTTATGGAACTGCTAAAGTTTATAAGGTTGATCCTCTGTCATCAACAAGACACAAAAATGGTGATTCAGGTTATGTTGATAATAAATTAAATCCTAATTCCTCAGATACAACTCAATCTTCAACTGATTCTCCCGAATTAACGGCAGCACGAATTGATGTTAATTTAAAAGAAATTTCCTTAAATAATGGAAAATATTCTTTATCAAGTTCCTATGCTGAATGCCAGGATTTTGAATCACCTAAAGATGCTGCTTGCCCTGTACAAAGTAACTCCGATTTTACATTTACAAGAACAAGTAAATATTTTGATGCAGTGAATGCATATTATGATATTGATACTTATATGCGTTATGTAAATGAAACTTTAGGAATAAATGTTATGCCTTACAAATACAAAGGGGGGGTGCGCTTTGACCCTCATGCTGTGAATGGGGATGACAATTCCTATTACTCCAGCTTTACCGGAGCGCTTTCTTTTGGTCAAGGAGGAATTGATGATGCTGAGGATGTCATGGTCGTAATTCATGAACTGGGACATGGTATTCATGATTGGATTACCCATGGACATTCGGGAAATGATAGCCGGGACGGAATTGGAGAGGGAACAGGTGACTATTTAGCTGCAGGATATGTTCGAGATCAACAGGAAAATAAATGGTTACCCTCGGATGAACAATATAATTGGGTCATGCGCTGGGATGGACACAATCTCTTTTGGCCGGGTCGTGTCTCGAATTGGAATGTAGGTCGTAAATATCCTGACAACGTTGTAAATACAGGAGATTCTCATAAATCGGGACAATATTGGTCCTCTTGTAATATTGCAGCGCGAGATAAACTCGGTGGTAAATTGATGGATAAAGCTTTTCTAAATGGATTGTCAAAGACGATTGAGACGGCAACTCAGGTCAGCGCTGCTCAAGCCATTATAGATGCGGCGCGGGATATGGATTATACGCAAGAGCAAATTAACATGATTGGTGATGCTTATAATAAGGAATGTACTTATGGGGTTAAAATTCCTCATCATAATTCCGATGAAGAGGCTCTATAATTAAATTAGACTGCGTCTAAAAATTTAATTGATAAAAAATTTTAAATAATATAAGAATTATATTCGAATTAAAATAAATAATCACATGTCTATTTTGTTAACTTAAAATTACAAATTGATTAATATGTATTATAAAAAAACAACATTACGAAATTATTGATAAATATGAATAAGTAGAATTTTATTTAAATTGACAAAATTAAAAATAAAATAATAATGAGAGATGTTGAAGCGACTATTCTACCAATGATTCTCATAATAATTTTATTTTTTTATTTAAATTCTATTGATTTTAATAGAATTATTAAACTTTTTAATTTTAGAGGTATGTATGTTTATTAAAAAACAGTATTTCGCTGTTATTTTTGGTTTTATAATTGGCAATGCATCCACTGTTAATGTCGCTTCTGCTGAAAATGCAGCTGAATTTAAAAGTCCGCTTGATGTAAATCAAAGTATTTTATTACAAAATAATAATATGGCCGATGGTTTTATTATTGTTGAAGGTGATATTATTAAAAGAATTCAAGACGATTCTTCAAATAGATCCAAAAGAAGTGCTCCTACTTATTCCCCTTTTTGGCGTAATGGAAAAGTATATTATCAATTTGCAACGTGGCATTTTACACAAAATGAAATGGCAGCAGTAAAAAGAGCTATGAACTATATTGAACAAGTGGCTCATATTGAATTTATTCCTGTTTCTGGAAGTCCTTACACAAACTACATTAGTATTCAAAAATTATCATCATGTTCTTCTGAAATTGGCAGTGTAGCAAGGGGACAAGTCTTATCATTAGGCAATGGTTGTATTGATAATGGAACAATAACTCATGAACTTATGCATGCTTTAGGATTTCAACACGAACATTCTCGCTATGACAGGGATCAATATGTAGATGTTTATGTTGAAAATGCTTCCTACGATGAACGCTTTAATTTTAATAAGCACGGGCCTGAAACAATGAGATATGGTTCCTATGATTATAACTCCGTTATGCACTACGACGCTTATGCCTTTAGCGAAGAAAAATGGGATTTTTCTCAATTTCAAAAAGTACGCTACCCGACAATTGTACCAAAAGCGCCTGTTAAACTTCATCAAATTGGAAGAAAGGAATATTTAAGCCAAGGCGATGTTGATGCCCTCAGAAAAGCATATGGAAATCCTGTCTATAAGCCAACGATTCAGCCTCAACCTGATGTGAGACCTCAGCCTCAACCTGTTGTTACTCCGCATCCCAATATAAGACCCCAACCTGTCGTAACACCAAATCCAGAACCTGTGAGACCGCATCCTATAAAACCAGAACCTACAAAAACAATTTGGCAAGAAATTAAAGGAATTTTTTCTGGATTTTTAAATAAATTTTTTAATTAAATTTGAGTTTGTTCGGAGCGTCATGTCGCATATTAAAAAAAGGAGAGTCAAATGAGTTATAAAGATAGCTTAAAGAAAGCAATTGCAAGTGGATTATTATTAACAACTTTCTCTATATATCCATCAATTAATTATCAAAAATATACTTTAAATCAATCGATAAATTTGGGAAATAATAAAAAGCCTTTATTTGAAAATAAAGTTTCTGATGGATATCAACTTTTTGAAGGTGATATTATTTCGAATTATGATAAACATAATGAAGATGGTACAAATTCAATTAAATATTGGCCATCAGGAAAAGTGAATTATAGTTTTCAAGGAAGATATTTTGAAGACAGAGAAATATTATTAATTAAATCGGTTATGTCAGAAATTGAAAAACAATCTCCGGTTAAATTTGTTGAAATATCAGGAAACACATCTGAAAATTATGTTAACTTTGTAAAACGATCATCCTGTTATTCTGCTTTGGGGAGTCAAAGACAGGGGCAAGAAATTTCATTGACAAATAGCTGTTTAAATTTTGGAGTGATTGCTCATGAATTGTTGCATACTCTAGGGCTTTCTCACAATGAAAATCTCAAAGATTCCATAATGAGTGTGAATCCATCTGCATCTGAGGTGCATTTTTCTGAAAATTCACTTGAATATAAATTTGTTCTCGGTATTGCAGATAAAGAAGAATTAAGAAGAATTTATAAAGAATCGAGTGAATTAAACCCATTTGAATCTTTAACGGAAACATCTCCTCTTGTTCCTTTTGAAGTCGCAGGAGTAAAACCACAACCGGAAATTGTGTCACCCGAACCTGTGACAGTTGTGACTCCTGTGACCGTAAAACCAGAGCTTGTTGTGGATCCACAACCACCTGTTCAGCCAGTTGAGCAAACAAATTGGGAAAAATTTAAGCAATGGTCAAAAAATGCTTGGGGTAAATTTACTGTTTTTGCTGGAAAAGTAGCAGAGAGAGTTGCAAATTTTGCTGAAAGAGTGGGAGAAAATGTGATTTACAGAGTTGTTGATAAATTATTATCTCTTTTTTAAATTGGCATAAATTTATTTTCAATTCATTTTAAAATGTGGTTCTATATTATTTATGAATATAGAACCACATTTGCTATGGCATAATCTTCGTGATGACTTAACGAAACGTCATAATCTTTAATATTTTGTTCCTTTAATATTTCTTTCATTTTATCTGAAAGATGAAGGACTGGTCTGCCGTTTACTGCATTTATTATCCATATGTCTTTGGGGCCGACTCCTTGTGAATAAAGACCCGTGCCAAGAGCCTTGCTAAAAGCCTCTTTGGCCGCAAAGCGTGCGGCAAAGGAAGCATTCCCGTTTTTCCGTTTGCTTTCACAGTATGCGATTTCTTCGGAATGAAAAATTTTATTTATAAAATTCCCGACCGTTAATGACTTTTCAAAACGTGGTATGTTAACTAAATCAATTCCAATGCGAATTTTTTTTGCCATTGTTGCACTTGTCCCACTTTGTTGTTTGATTTATGATCACTATCAAATCATTTCCTAATTTTGAAATGAGAAGGAGTTTTTAAATGCCAAACCATGATGATTTGTCTTCTATACTTGAATCCACCATTCATAAAAAGCTTTTTGATCAACGCCTTATCGTCCTTTCAGAAGGTATTCATGCCGCTTCTGCTAAAAGAGTCATAGAGCAATTGTTTGCTCTTGAAGCAGCCGATCCCTCTAAGGAAATTTGGCTCTTTTTAAATAGCCCTGGTGGCGAGGTTAATTCCGGGTTTGGAATTTACGACACCATCCGCTTCATAAGACCCGATGTAAAAATCATTGTCACAGGTTTGGCTGCCAGTGCCGCGACTGTCATATTGCTAGCAGCAGAAGCCAAATACCGTTATTCTATGCCCAATGCAAGGTTATTAATTCATCAACCCCTTATTGGTGGTAGTATTCAAGGGCAAGCATCAGATATTGAAATTCATGCTAAAGAAATCTTGAAAACACGAGAAAAAATAGCTGAATTATATACTAAAGAAACAAAGCAACCACTTGATCGTGTCCGTAAAGATATTGAACGAGACTATTGGATGACAGCTCATGAAGCTATGGAATATGGTTTAGTTACTAAGGTGATTTCCACATGGAATGAAGTAAGGTAACGGTTTCTAGCGGATTAATTTCAAAGTGGGGACTGTCATCTTTTAAATCGATTCCGCTTTTATTTAATTTCGCAGCTTCCTTAACCAACCAAGCGGTTTTAATTGCAGCTTCGTTATATGACAGCCCTGCAGGCCGAATATTTGAAATGCAATTGCGTTCCGCATCGCTTCTTCCTTTTTTGGGTAACCAAGTTAAATAAATTCCTAAACTATCGGGCGAAGACAATCCAGGACGCTCACCAATAAGCATAATGGCAGCAAGACTATTTAATGTTTCACCAATTTCATCGCTTAAAGCCACTCTTGCCTTTGTCGCAACAATAACAGGAGAAAAAATAAAAGGAGAATTAAGAAATGCTTTTTGTAATTCTAAGAGTAAAGGTATGGCATTGAGATGAATGGCATGTGCAGAAAGACCATCTGCAAAAATAAGGGCAATATTTTCTTTTTTCACATTTGTATTTATAAGAATATTTTTACTATCTTCATTTAAGGAGCGACCTAAATTGGGATTTAATAAATATTCTTTTTTATTTTGTGCTTTACTTGTTACATTAATATAATTAAAATTGTGTTGTGCTAATGAAATTTTTATTTCATCGGTATCTAATTCTTTATAAATAGCATCTTTAGCAAGTGCATGAGCCATACCAAAATCTAAAAGTTCTTTAGTGGGAATGCTATGACCTGAGCGTCCTAAGGCAATGCGTGCATCGGTATATTTTTTTAAAGAATCCCAAATATCTTTTTTAACGATTGAGCTCATTTTATACCTCTTTATTTAGTTAATTTGCAATAATAAAGGGTTTTTTTCTGAAGGGGGTAATATTTTTCCAACTGAATTTAAAAGCCCAATTTTAGATAGCCAATCTTCAAATTCAGGTGCTCTTTTTAAATTTAACAGATCTCTCAAATACAAAGCATCATGAAACGAAGTGCTTTGATAATTCAGCATGATATCATCGGCGCCAGGAATTCCCATTATAAAGGTAACACCAGCGTTACCTAATAAAGTGAGCAAGATATCCATGTCATCCTGGTCGGCTTCAGCATGATTTGTATAACAAATGTCACAACCTATTGGGAGTCCCATGATTTTACCACAAAAATGATCTTCTAAACCTGCTCTTATAATTTGCTTACCATCAAATAAATATTCAGGGCCAATAAAACCAACAACCGTATTTAATAATAAGGGTGAAAATTGACGAGCAACAGCATAGGCACGAGCCTCACATGTTTGCTGATCTATATTGAAATGAGCATCTGCAGACAATGCGCTTCCTTGTCCTGTTTCAAAATACATCACGTTGTTTCCTAATGTTCCTCTATTTAATGACAGAGCCGCTTCCTGAGCTTCTTTTAAAATATTTAAATGAATTCCAAAGTGAGCATTTGCTTTTTGCGTTCCTGCAATGGATTGAAAAACCAAATCGAGTGGAATATTTTTTTCAATTAATTGAATGGAGTTTGTCACATGAGTTAATATACAAGATTGAGTTGGAATATTATATTTTAAAATAATTTCATTTAGCATTTGTGCCATAGATGATAAAGTGGAAATATTATCGCTTACAGGATTAATACCGATAACGGCATCGCCGCTGCCATAAAACAAGCCATCAATGAGTGATGCTGCAATTCCTTTCAAATTATCGGTAGGATGATTGGGTTGTAATCGGACAGATAATCTATGCGGCAGTCCTATGGTGTTTCTAAATTTTGTAATAACGGAACATTTTTTAGCAATAGAAATTAAATCTTGATTACGCATGAGTTTACATACGGCAGCAGACATTTCTGGAGTAATTCCTTTTGCTACTTTTTTTAATTGCAGCTCGGTTGTTTCTTCGGAAAGTAACCAATCTCTAAAATCGCCCACAGTCAAGTGAGATATTGTAGCAAAGGAGTTGAGATCGTGAGTGTCGATAATTAATCTTGTAATTTCGTCTTCTTCGTAAGGTACAAGACATTCCTGTAAAAATGTTTTTAAGGGAACAGAGGAAAGGGCAATTTTTGCCGCCATCCTTTCTTCAGAATTTGAAGCAGCAATTCCTGCGAGGAGATCTCCAGAGCGCTCAGGGGAAGCTTTGGCAAGTAAAATCTTTAAATTTTCAAAGTGAAACACTTTATTATGGTAAGTGCATTTATAAAGCATAAATAAAAAACCTTAAAAAAATTCTAAAATATTCATTGACAGCGGAATAATATACCAGAAATAAAAAATTTTCAATTATATGAAGTAATAATTTAATATTATTTTTTATTAAATTATTACTTAAATTTATAGGAATATTAATCTTAAAAATTTCGTTCATTAAGTTATAATTAAATTTTTATTAAGATAAGTTCATCATAGTAAAAATCATTTGCTCAAATTAAAATTGTTCCCTAAATTTTCTTTGAGAAATTTTTCATATTCTCATTCAATTTAAAATATTTTTTCATCTGAGGTAATCATGATATTTAATAAAATAATTTTTCATAAAGTAATGAATTACTCATTGCTTTTTTTTAGTTTGGCAAATGGAGTTGCTTTCGCTCATGGAAGCATGGAAGTACCTAGGAGCCGGGTTTATCAATGCTATCATGAAGGACCTGAAAATCCCCAATCAGATGCTTGTAAAGCTGTGGTAAAAGAAAATGGAACACAAGCTCTTTATGATTGGAATGAAGTCAATCAGTCTCATGCCAATGGTAATCACAAATCTTATTCTAATTATAGTAATGCATTTTATGAAACAAATGATCATCATAAACATCATAATCATAGTTTTCACTCTCAAAAAAATATAAGTTCAAATGAATTAAGAAATAATTATAAATAAATCTGAAATTAATTTTTAAAAAGGCTAAAAGAATGAAACCTTATGTGAATAAAATTGTTATTTTTTTAAACTCATTATCATTAATTTTTTTAAGTATTAAAAATGTAAGCGCTCAGGAAAATATCCTGTCATGGAATGAAAATACGACATATACTTCGGGACAAAAAGTTGTTTATCAAGACAAAATATATGAAGCCAAATGGTGGACTCGTGGTAATCCTCCTAGTAAATGTGATACGGGCGATGCTTGGAAACCAATTTTAAAGGAAAATGAACTACTTGAGTGGGACTCAAACTGCACTTATGTGGCAAATAATATTGTTACATTTAATTCGGAAAATTATCGTGCCAAATGGTGGACGAGAGGAAATTCTCCTTTAAATGGAAATCCTTGGCAAAAAATTCAAAATATTGAAAGTAAAGATAAAGTTGAAAATTATAAAAATATAATTCCAAATCAAAATAGTAAAGTACCTCAAAAAAATCAAATCAATAAAAGTGCAGTGGGACGTTTAAAAATCAATATTAATGGCGATTTTTTGCCTGAAAATATAAGTTTAACTTTGAAATTAAATAATTTATCTTATAAAGTATTTCATAACCAAGAAATTTCTAATCTTCCCATTAAGAATTACAATCAAATTTCTGTTGATTCCTTTATCGAACAAGGTGTTACTTATATTGCAGAAGTAGAAGAGAAAAGTATATTTATTTCTGAAAAAAGCACAACTCAAATAAATATTAAAATTAAAAAAGAAGTAGCCTTATTTGGATCCTTAAATGTCAATGTGACTGGAGAACAATTACCTCATGGCAAAAGCCTGATTTTAAATTTGGGCAAAGGTTTAACTAAAATGGTAAGTAGTGGAACGCAAGATTTCATACAAATTCCAGTTGGAAAATATTCAAATATATTTTTAATGTCTATTGTGGATAATGGTTATGTTTATGCAGCTGTACCTGAATTAAATGAACTTGAAGTTAAAGAAAATAAAGTAACAAATATGAATTTAAAAGTAACTAAAGTAAAGCATGAAGGCGTTATTCCTGATAGCCAGTTGTGCAGTGCAGGTCGCAAAAAATATAGCGGTCTCGATTTACCACGTACCGATTGGGTTGCCACAGATATTTCTCCCAATGCTGAAGGAAAACTCGATTTTACTTATTTAGCCGCGGCTCCTCATGCGACAAAATATTTTGAATTTTATATCACTAAGGATTCCTATAATCCAAGCTTGCCTCTGAAATGGTCTGATCTTGAAGATAAACCCTTCTGCGTTATAAACTCTGTTAAGTTAGAAAATAAGCGCTATAAAATGTCATGTCCTTATCCTAAAGGA
This sequence comes from Silvanigrella aquatica, assembly GCF_001907975.1. NCBI lineage: Bacteria > Pseudomonadati > Bdellovibrionota > Oligoflexia > Silvanigrellales > Silvanigrellaceae > Silvanigrella > Silvanigrella aquatica. The sequence goes on along the minus strand of NZ_CP017834.1, from coordinate 1,738,331 downwards.
AAGCCGGGAAAAAAAGTAATTTATAATATTTGGCAACGTTCTGATAGCCCAGAAGCATTTTACGCATGTATTGATGTGAATTTAAAATAAAATTAAATAGTAAGAGATCATTTCTCTATGAGAACGATCTCTTATTTATTTTTAATTTTTTTAAATATTTTTGAATTAAAACCTATCTAAATTCATGACTTTATTCCACGCAGCAATAAAATCTTTAACAAATTTTTCTTTTGCATCGCTGCTGGCATAAACTTCGGCAAGAGCTCTTAATTGGGAATTTGATCCAAAAATCAAATCGGCATAGGTGGCCGTCCATTTGGTTGTTCCAGAGGATCTTTCGCGACCTTCAAATACCCCATTTGCTGAAGTTGCTTTGTGCCACTTGATATTCATATCAAGTAAATTCACAAAGAAATCGTTGCTCAATACTTCGGGATGACGAGTGAATACGCCATGCTTTGTATGAGAAAAGTTTGTATTTAATACTCGCATTCCGCCCACTAAAACGGTCATTTCGGGAGCTGTCAAAGTCATAAGATGGGCGCGATCGATAAGCATTTCAGGTGCAAATTGTTCTTGTCCTCTGCGAACATAATTGCGAAAAGCATCTGAAATAGGTTCTAAAACAGCAAAGGAATTGACATCGGTATGAGATTGAAGGGCATCCATACGGCCTGGCTTAAAGGGAACTTTGACATTAAATCCCGCTTTTTTTGCTGCAGCTTCAATAGCGGCACAGCCACCCAGAACGATTAAGTCGGCAAGAGAAACTCTGACTTTGGTTTTTTGTTTGCTATTAAAATCTTTTTGAATAGCTTCCAACTTTTGAAGCGCTTTTGATAATTCAGCTGGCTGATTCACTTCCCAATCTTTTTGAGGGGCAAAGCGAATGCGTGCTCCATTAGCGCCGCCACGTTTGTCGGTGCCGCGATAAGTCGCAGCTGATGCCCAAGCTGTTGAAACCAATTGTGAAATAGATAATCCACTTTTGAGTAATTTTGTTTTTAAAGCTTTAATATCTTTTTCAGCAATGAGCTTATGATTTAACTTAGGAATAGGATCTTGCCATATGAGATCTTCCTTCGGAACGAGAGGGCCTAAATAACGCACAATAGGCCCCATATCGCGATGGGTGAGTTTGTACCATGCCCTTGCAAAAGCATCGGCTAAGAGTTTAGGGTTTGCCATAAAGCGTCTGGAGATTTTTTCGTAAATGGGATCCATCCGCATTGCCAAGTCTGCCGTAGACATCATGGGCGCATGACGTTTATTAGGATCGTGAGCATCGGGTACAAGTTTTGCTGCCGAAGGATCCTTCGGTTTCCATTGATGCGCTCCCGCAGGGCTCTTTGTCAATTCCCATTCATATTTAAATAAGGTTTCAAAATAAGAATTATCCCACTGAATAGGTGTGGGTGTCCAAGCGCCCTCCAATCCGCTCGTAATCGTGTGAACTCCTTTGCCGGTACCATATGAGCTAATCCAGCCTAATCCTTGCTCTTCGATAGGTGCTCCTTCTGGTTCGCGGCCTACGTATTTTGGTGGTTCTGCGGCACCGTGGGTTTTTCCAAAAGTATGTCCTCCTGCAACTAATGCTACGGTTTCCTCATCGTTCATCGCCATGCGTGCAAAAGTTTCTCGAATGTCTTTTGCTGATGCAACGGGATCGGGCTTTCCGTTAGGACCTTCTGGATTCACGTAAATCAACCCCATTTGAACAGCGCCCAATGGGTTATCAAGTTCTCGATTTCCTTTATATCTTTCATCGCCTAGCCATGTTTTTTCTGTTCCCCAGTTAATATCCTGTTCAGGAGCCCAGACATCGGCTCTTCCACCAGCAAAACCAAATGTTTTAAAACCCATGGTTTCTAAAGCAACATTACCGGTCAAAATCATCAAATCAGCCCAGGAAATTTTACGTCCATATTTTTGTTTAATAGGCCATAATAAACGCCGTGCTTTATCGAGATTGGCATTATCGGGCCAGCTATTCAGTGGTGCAAAACGTTGCGTGCCGGAACCTGCTCCACCACGACCATCAGCAATGCGGTAAGTGCCAGCACTATGCCAAGCCATACGAATAAAAAAAGGCCCATAATGGCCGTAATCCGCAGGCCACCAGTCCTGTGAATCTGTCATAAGAATTTTTAAATCTTTAATTAGAGCTTTTAAATTAAGACTTTTAAACTCCTTAGAATAATCAAATTTTTCATCCATGGGATTCGCTAAAGAAGAATGTTGATGCAAAATGTTTATATTTAACTGATTTGGCCACCAATCAGCGTTTGATGGTGCGCCTAAAAGTACATTTTGACGCGCACCATTGGAGAAGGGGCATTTTGAATTTGTAGACAAGGTACACTCCTTTGTTACTTTATAAATTTACAAAAATTTTAATAAATCAACAGCGATAAGTAAATTCATAACAAGAGCCTTTTACAACTCGATTTCATGATATCACAGTAACAATGGATTTTAAGTTATTTCAATTTAATTTTAAAATTGATTTAGATATTTTTAAAATAATTTAATAATTTTTTTGACGTAAGTTCTGCTTGTTCAAGGCAATCAGATATCGATACACCTTTTAAATAATTTCCTGCGAAAAAGAGTCCAGGAAGAAGAGCTTCAATACGCCATATAGATTCAATTATAATATCTTGATTCTCGGTAGCTAGGGGGATATAATTATTCCATTTTACGACATGTTCAAACTCAAATAACATATTATCTGTGATAATCCCTTTTTCAAAAAGTCTTTTTTTTGCAAGATCAATTAATTCGTCGTTTCTTTTATTATTTATACCTGGATCTCTATCTCCACCTAGCATAACACGGAATAAAAATGAATCTTTAGGAACATGACTTGGGTAGGTTGAGTGAATAAAAATAACCCCCAGAATATCTTTTGACCATGAGCCTGCTAAGGCTCCAAATCCTTTAAAACTATTATTCTGTGAATTTAAATATTTTCCTCCGAGACCAATTACCGCTATGCTATGCGATTCCATATTGCGAAGGTTTTCTAATGATTTTTGACCTTCTTCAGAATTTATTTCAATTTTTAATTTATCATCTCGCCAGAGTTGTCCTGAATATATAATGGAATCATAATTTTCTTTTATTTTCTCTTGATCAGAAAAAGTTTCATACTCTAAATAGAGTGAACCATTTCCTTTGCCAAGATTGCAAATTTGAGTTTTCATTTTTATGATTAATTCAATATTATTTTTTTTACACTCAGCTTGTAATTTATTAAAAAGTGATTCTGTCAAATAAGACATGCCTTTTTCAAAACTGGCCAATCCTTTTGGTGTTTTAAAATTCGCTTTTTTGTTGAATATTTTTCTTATGGCAGTAAAAAGAACATATTTCATAAGACTACCATAACCGTATTCAATTTTTAATAATTGTGGAAAAGTATAGCGGATTAAAAGTTTTTTTGATCCTCCGCCCCAAATTCCGAAAGATAGGGAAACAAGAAAAATATCTGCAAATTTTTTTCCAAAATGACGCTCAAAAAAAGAATACATTGTTTCGTTAATATGATTATTTTTTGGTTTCTTTATAAAAAATTCGGATAAAATTCTAAAAATATCTTTTATACATAATAAACCATTACCTTTTTTAAAAATAAATTTTGGCTTTAAAGGAACACATGCTTTTTCAGTGAGAAGGTAGCGCGTTTGTTCTTTTTGATTGGGAATAATGACCGAGTCTTGAATATTTAATTCATTCAAGCAATTATAAAAAGGAGTTCGAGATAGAAGAACTCCTTGTGCCCCATGTTCAAGTAAATATCCTTTTTCATACGTTTGTTGCAAAACACCTCCCATACGATTATTTTTATCAAATAAAACAATGCGATTGATTTTATGACTCGTATTTTTTGCAATAAGATAAGCACATTTAAGTCCTGAAACTCCTGTGCCAATAATTGCTATATTTATTAATTTCTCTTTTGATTTCATGAGTTTATTGCCTTTAAAAACATCACGTAGGGGAGGGACAATCAAAATATTGCCACTCACTTTTTTAATTAACTCTCTGTTCTAAAAGAACGCAAGAAAAGTTGCAGGTTATTGACAATATTGGTGTGAAGTACAATAATGAGAATTATTATCACAAACTCTTGAGAATTGTTCTCATTTCATTTATGTTAACTGCCGATGCCTTAAAAGGTGTTCCGTTGGATTAGAGAGGAATGGATTCTATGCTCATGTGTTTATGCTATGGCATTTCATGCCATGAAATTCAAAAAATTGTGCAAGGAGGTATAGTTACAACGGAAGGCGTTCAAAATGAATGTAATGCGGGTAAGGGCTGCGGTTGTTGCCTCGAAGCCCTTACTCAAATGGTTGAAAAAGAAGCAAATAAAGTCTGTGATTTAGCTATGAGCACTTCTCATGCAGCTGCTGTGACAAGTAGTTCTCGTAACCAATGTCCTTAATAAGTCCCAATTGTGCTTCAAGCCAGTCAATATGCTCTTCTTCATCTTCTAAAATGTCTTCAAGAATCTCGCGACTTGTGTGATCTCTTGCGGATATACAGATATCAATTCCTTTCTTTAGACGTTCGACGGCAATATATTCAAGTGCTAAATCAGACTCAAATTGTTCTTTAACAGTCTCGCCAATATTGAGTTTGTCGAGTTTTTGTAAATTCGGTATACCTTCTAAAAATAAGACACGATCAAGAAGAGTTTGAGCATGTTTCATTTCCTCAATTGACTCTTTATATGTATAATCAGCAATTCTATTATATCCCCAATTTTTACACATTCTTGCATGCAAAAAATACTGATTAATTGCTGTTAATTCACCAGTTAAGACTTCATTTAAAGCTTTAATTACTTGGGCATCACCCTTCATAGCTAATTCCTTTTTTTAAATATTAAAAAAACAACAATTCTAACGATTTCGCATGACTCATGCGCCTGGACTCTAACAATCAAGGATTAAAATGTCTATGGTATTAGAATACCAATTCCGTTTTTTTGCTAAAGTACTGTTATTATTATTTCAACTAGTTATAGACAAACTCTGGCTCTTCTTTTATTAGACAAGGTATCCTTTTTCATATAAACCATGTGTTGCTTTTACATTAGAGGATCTTTTGTAGTGAGGGTATTTTATGCAATTTAAACGACAGATAGGTGCTGGTGGAGTGATGTTTGCTTCAATTGGGGCCATGGTAGGCTCTGGGTGGCTATTTAGCTCATTGTACGCAGCTCAAGTTGCAGGCCCTTCTGCTATTATTTCATGGTTAATTGCAACTGTATTCATCATCATTATCGCCCTTACTTTTGCTGAGCTTGGGACTTTATTTCCCATTGCGGGAGGCATTGCCAATTATCCTTTTTTTACGCACGGGAAATTATCAGGTTTTCTTTTAGGGTGGATTTCTTGGCTTTCTTTTTTGGTCTTGACACCCATTGAAGTGCAAGCAACTATTCAATATATGACAAATTTTTTTCCTTCACTCACGCGTGTTGAAAATAATGTGCATCATTTAACAGCACAAGGATTTGTCACAGCGACATTTCTTATGTTGTTACTTGTTTATATCAATACCCGTGGCGTAAAATTCATGTCTGATACAAACAAGTATTTTAGTATTTGGAAACTTGCCGTTCCTGCTATTGCTATTCTCATTTTCTTTTTAAATGCAAAAGGGACAACAAATTTAACTCTGGAGTCAGCAGGAGGGTTTGCTCCTTATGGAGGCAAGGGAATTTTATTAGCTCTTGCGACGGCCGGTATTGTGTTTTCTTTTAATGGATTTCAAATTGGCATTATGATGGCCGCGGAAACTAAGGATCCACAAAAAAATATCCCTAAAGCAATTATTGGCTCTGTTCTATTAGGCGCTTTACTTTATATTTTATTACAAGTTTCCTTTTTATTAGCTGTTCCTGAAGAGTCGTTAAAAAATGGCTGGTCTGCATTGGCATTTGCGGGCGATGCAGGTCCTCTTGCGGGACTTGCTTTAGCTCTGGGCTTTGCTTGGGTTGCTTCTCTGCTTTATATCGATGCTGTGGTTTCCCCCTTAGGTGCAGGTATTGTTTATGCTGCTTCAAGTGCGCGCGTTTTATATGCATTGAGTGCCAATGGCTATATTCCGCAGCAAATTAAAAAAATTGATAAAAAAGGCATTCCTATTACAAGCATATGGATAAACTTTTTCTTTGGCATGCTTGCATTTTTACCTTTTCCAGGCTGGCAGGGTATGGTTGCGTTTTTGTCTTCAACCATGATCACGGGTTACGCTATTGTCCCTATTTGCATTGTGGCACTCAGAAAACAACAACCTAATTTATATAGACCTTTCCGTTTGCCGCAGTATCAACTTTTCTGTTTACTTGCTTTATATATCTGCAACCTTATGCTCTTTTGGTCAGGCTGGTATATCATGAGTAAATTATTTATTGCTGTGGCTGTTGGATTTTTAATTTATTTTGCAAGGCTTGTTTACTGTAAAGAACTCAAACAAAACATTGTAACATGGAAAAATGCACTCTGGATATTTGTTTACTTAGGAGGAATGAGCGGAATTACTCGTTTAAGCTCTTTTGAGAGTGAGGGAGGGCTTAATGTTATCCCCTTTGGCTGGGATTTCGGAGTGATTGCTCTATTTACATTATTTATTATGTATATTGCGCAAAAGTCTATTTTGCCGAGCGAAGTTACAGAGAAAAATATCGAACTGATTCTTACGGGACATGGGAATATTACTGAAGAAAAGGTAACAGAAAAGCGTTACGCCATTAATTCATAGTAACCATTTAATATTATTGTATAATAATTATTTAAGTAAAATTCTTTATAATCTTTTAAAGTAACCGAATATATTTAGAAATTAATCTTGGTGTGTGCTAATTATGAAATTCTTTATAAAATTTTTTAAAATTTATTCATTTATAATTTTAATGTGCTCATGCCAAAAAAGTGATGAAGTTTGTGATGCTAATATTCCATCTTATTTAACAAAAAGTGTTGAAAACTCAACCTGTTATTACTCTTCTAATATGTCTAAAATATTAAATGAAAATAAACAAAATTCTTCTCAGGCTAGTAATGAAGAAAAATTTTTTCAAACAATAGAAAATCATTTATTTTTTAATGAAATCTCAGCAGGGAATGAATCCTGCAAAAATGTTTGTACTGATGAAAGTATAAATCGCATTTATGAATCTTTAATAGCCTTAAAAGTAAATCAAAATAAAGAACTGAGCAAAAAATTTTCAGATATATTTAAAAAAATTTTTACATCGATGAAAAATATTTTAGGTAAACATGATTTTGATGCCTCTGTAGAAAGTTGGGCAAATTTAAATGACTCCAAAATTACTTTTCCATCCTTACAAAGACAGCAATATTTTCCACATGCAACAAGTGCGCTTCCCACAAAACAAATTGCCTATAAATATGCTATTGGCCTAAGCCAAGATAATTTTAATAATAAAAATCCACTGCCAGATCCTGCACTCCAATTAGATTATTTTCTTTTCAATGCAAAAGCAAATGACAATATTGGTCTTGAAAAAAATTTACCCCTCTTTAAAAAAGAAAGAGAATACTATTATAATGCTCTACTAAGAAGATTTAGAGGATTTCGAGATAGTAAAACACCATCAAATAAAACTTTATATTATGGTATTTCTAAATTTGATATAAGTGAATTAAAAGCTAAAGATAAAAGTGTTTCGTGGCAAAACTGGTCGAGAGATTCCTGTGTATTAGAGCCTTTAGGGACGACTTATGGTCAGACAGTCGCTAAATTTAAAATGCCTTTTGCATGTGGAATATCTGGCACTACAAACCTCATAATTTGGTCACTAATAGCATTCGGTACTGACTTAAATGAAGAAGAAATGAGATTATTTTTATTATCAATATGGTCTACTTTGTCAGTTGATACGGGACATTCTCTTCAAGAGGTTTTGACAGCAACAAAGCTGAATGCTATTTATTTAAGAGGTATAATTGAAAATAAAAACGATAATTATGAATATTTTAGAAAAAAAATCTCAATAAAAACTTTGGAAAGTATAGAAAAAGTAACTCAATCCATAAGACCATTGAGTGATGTTACTTTACAATCCTCAAAATTAAATAATATGACTGACATTAATAAAAGAATTTATAATATTTTCAATGGTGATAGATATTATAGCGTAATATCTTGTGATCCTTTTAGTATTAACTTAACAGATAAAGAAAAACAATCTATAAAAGAATTGGAATATTACTTTAATCAGTATGATGATAATAACTCAGGTAATGCTTTTTTTGGAAGATATTACGACAGTTTTTTTAGATATTTACATCATAAAGATTTTGAAATAACAAGAATATCAGCACAAAATGAATTTAAAAGTTTTTTTAAAAAAAATTGTAAGAATAATTAAGTTCATATAAATTCAATCAAGTTAAAAAATGAATTTATTGTAGATATAATAAATTTGACACTATCTAAAAAAACTTAAATTTGTATCCAGATTTTTTTTAATCAATATTATATAATATCAAAAAATAAATATTGTGTATGAAATGATTTATTACCTTCTAATTAATGAAAGGTAAAACAATGTCTCTTAATCAGGATAACGATAGCGTTGAAATAAGAAACTTAGTAGCAAAAAAAATATATGATCCCTTTTTACGTTTTTTGCATTGGTGGAACGCATTAAGTATTTTCAGTCTTATGCTTACAATTTGGTTAAAAGGCCTCTTGAAGCCCTATCAAAATTGGAAAGAAATTATTTACGTATATCATATTTATATTGGTTATGCTCTGACTGTGGGCATTGTGGCGAGAATAATATGGGGGTTTATAGGTCCAAAGCATGCTAAATTTAAAAATATGTTTCATATAAAAGATTATATTTTTCTCCTAAAGAATAGAAAAATTGATAAATCATCGTATTGGGGACATGATCGCTATGCCGGTATTCTTTATCTTGCGTTATACCTTCTTATGGTATACGAGGCTTATTCAGGACTTTATCTAGCAGCAAAACATTATAATATGGGACCATTTACTTCTTTTATCGCTTTTTCAAACGAAAAAGATTTTATTCGAAATATGATAAAAAAAATTCATGAAATCATTTTTTATCTTGCAATGATTTTTAGTTTCATCCATGTTTTTATGCTTATTTTTCATGAAATAAAAGAAAAATATCCTCTAGTTCAAAGTATGTTTAGCGGCTTCCAATATAGAAGAAATGAGGAAAAATCTGAATCAAATTCTCAGAATTTAAAAAAATAATTCGCAAAAATTGTTAAAACATATAACCAATAGTTAATCCATAATCAAATTTTATTTGTGATATATTTTCATTTATTTTAGATCTTGCCTTTTGCCAATTTGCATTATTAGTCTTAGAAATAGGAATATTATTTTGTGAAAATTCATTATTTTTAGATTTATATCCAAATCCAACATAAAGAGAAAAAGTAAGACCATTTTGAAAAGCATACCGATATCCAGTTTGGACGGCAGGAGCAATATAAAATAGATTTTGCTGTGCTGAGTTATCGAAATCTGAGATTGAGAGTTGCTCATAAGTAAAATTAATTTTGAGACCTAAAAAGGGACCATACATTTCAGTTGATAGTGGATAATAATGCAATTTAGGAGCAAAGGTATAAGTGTCTCGACGGGCATTGACACCATCCGTATTATATGGATTTTGTTTAAAAGTTTCTATATCTAAACCAAGTGAATAGCTTTCTAGAATTAAATATTCAAAATTTAAGCCCAGACCTTGGTTGATAGAGAGCAATGGATTTAATTCAATTATGGTGTTGGATTCAGCAAAAGAGGCGCATGTAGGCAAAAGCAAGCTTAAAAAAGATGCTATATTAATTATCTTATTTTTCATAATAAATTGAGTTCCTTAAATGACAGGATCTTGTTCCTGTAAACCGACAATGTTATAGCAGACAATATGAGGTTATAGCAAAATAACTTTCTATAATGAAATAAAATGAGGAAATATGCCAAAAATTAAAAATGCAAAATTATTTAAGTATGAATTAACAATTAAAGAGAATCATCTTGATTCTTTTGCTCATGTAAATAACGCTGTTTACTTACAAATTCTTGAAGAAGCGCGTTGGGAATTTATTACGGAATTAGGATTTGGTCTTGAGGAAATTCAAAAATCAGGAAAAGGTCCTGTTATTTTAGAAGTGAATTTAAAATTTATTAAAGAGCTCAAATTGCGAGAAAAAGTTAGAATTGAAACCCAATGTATTGATGCACAATCAAAAATTTTGCATTTAGAACAGAAAATATTTAATTCAAAAAATGAATTGTGTACAACAGCTCATTATATATTGGGCTATTTTGATTTAAATACGCGGAAATTAATTCATCAATCTCCTGAGTGGTTTCGGGCTGTTGGAATAGAGATTGAATAAATTTAAATGAAGATTGGGAAAATTTACCTCCTTTTATTTTAAAATTATTTTCAAAAATCAAAAATATAATTTTATTTCCATCGGTTTGCAATTAAGCCTAATATGTAAATTTATTGACGATCGTAAAATAAATAAAATTCTCCTAATATTGTTAAAAGCAATATTAGGAGTCAAACAATATGATCTATAAAAACATTTATTGGTTTTTTTTCACCTATTTTTCATTAAGTTTTATTTTTTTATTTGATATATCAAACGCACAAGAACAAAAAGAAAATAATCGACGTGGAAGCACATACGAGGATGGATTATCTATTGCTACATATAATTTAATGCTTTTACCTTCTGGATTGTACCCTAATTATGCACAACAAATTAGAGCAAATTTAGCTGCGGATTCTGAATTTTTTAAATATCAAGATGTTATTGTTTTTGAGGAACTCTTTGATACAAATGCAGCAACTGAAATGCTGAATAAACTAAAACCAATGTTTCCTTATCAAACTCCCATTGTGGGGAGTACAAAAGTAGATTGGAATGCAACCACGGGAGCATGGTCACCTTTCACACCTTATAATGGCGGTGTTGCAATTATAAGCAAGTGGCCTATTGTAGAAAAATCGCAACATATTTATAAGTATGCTTGTGGAGCAGACTATTTTTCATTAAAAGGTTTTGCCTATGCAAAAATAAAATATAATAATACATTTTATAATATTATTGGAACTCATTTACAAGCGGATGATAATGGTTGTCTTGGCAGCTATACTAAAGGAATTTTAGGTCGAAAAATAGATTTAACAGAAATGGTAAATTTCGTTAATGAAAAAAAATTTCCAAAAGAGGAATATGTAATTTATGCGGGTGATATGAATATAGATACTGATAATAAAATTGAATATAATGATATGATTAATATCTTAAATGTTAGACCTCCTATTTATGTGGGAGTTCCATTTTCAGCAGATAATAAAAGAAATGGCATAGGATTTGAAAGATACCCGACTTATAAAAGTGAAAACTTGGATCATATTTTAGTTTCGAAAAATCATAGAAAAATGCCTCAATGGTTTAATTTAAAATATGATAATCAGTCCCTTTCACAGTGGAAAGTAAAAACAAAAGGTCGATACTGGTCATACACAGATATTTCAGATCACTATCCATTAATGGCATTTTCTTACGCAACTGAAAAAACTCCTAAGCATTCCTTTGCTCCCATTAATGGGAATTATTATAAAATTACATTAAAAGAGTTAAAATCAAATAAATATATTGCTTATGATGATGATTATAAAAATAAAAAAATATATTTAGATAACAAAACTAATTCTAATTACATTACTTTTAATCTATCAAATAATTTTTCCATGATAGACAATGGGTGTATATTGTCCGGGGATTTGGTTAAACTTGAATTGTCTCAATTTCCTGGCTACATTGTCTCAGATTATTTAATTCCAAGTAATGCTGTAGACAATAAAACTTTTTCTGCATTATCAAATTTAAAAGCTTTATTTGAAAAAAGTGATGCGAATAAATGTCTAAGTAATAATGATATTGTAACTATAAAGCAAAATGATAATTTTTTGTTTTCATCGGGCGAGAATGAAAAATTTTTATTAAATATGCACAGTGAAGAATTACCAAGTTATTACGACTGGTCTTCTTCTCTTATCTATAGAAATTAAGAAAAAAAACATACCATTGCTTGAACTAAAAAAACCAAGTTATGGTACAAATTATCTTTCTCACTTTATTGTGGCCACTTCATTTCACCTTTAATTACTTTAGCGCTCAATTCTAAATCATCTTTATTTGTTAATTTAGAGTAACGTTTTTGCATAGCGCTGATCAATTCTTTGGAATTTTTTGCTTTAGCAGCTTCCATTTCAAAATTTTTTAAATATTTTTCTGTAAACTCAAGAGATTTTAAACCAAAATTAGAAGAACCTAAAAAATGACCAGGAATTACACGAATGGGATTTAAATTTTTAATGCTTTCAATAGATTCGAACCATTTTGCTCTTGACTCAGGGGTTTGATTGTCGGCAACCCAGACATGCATATTATTGTACACAATAACTCCACCTAGAGCAGTTTTTAAGGAAGGAATCCAAAGGTAAGTATCTGAGGGATTTGTTTTGAGGCCTTTAATTTCAATTTTTTGATCATCAACCATGAAAGAATCACTATCAAGCACATCGGGTAAAATGACTTTTTTCGGGGCATTTTCTTTTAAAATAGGACTCCAATAAGCAAGCTTAGAGTCCATTGACTCTTTTATCGCTTTCACAGTTTCGGGAGTAGCTAAGATTTTGACATCAGGAAAGGCATTTCTAATAGTTTCAAGGCCAAAATAAAAATCAGGATCCTTGTGGCTAATAAAAACAAGGGTTAATTTTTTTTCTGTCTTTTTAATTTTTTCAACTAAGGCTTGAGCATCGTTGGTTTGAATTTGCGCATCGATCAGGACAACTTCTTTTTTTCCCGAAATAATTTCTGAAGAAACCGGGAATAAACTTTTTGTACCTGGATTATATACCTCAATATTTAATTGTGCACCAGAAGCAATTGCAGATGTGAAAACGCTGAATACAGTTGCTGTTATTCCAAAGACATGTTTCCATTTTTTCATATATAACCTTTCAAATATAAAAGTATAATCAAAATTAATTGGTAAATAAAAGCCAAAGATATCCTAGTCTATAATTATGATATTGTAAACTCAAATTTTTAAATTATTATTATTTAAGATATTTATAAATATATAGTAAATTTATTATTATTTTGAAAATTATTAAATTTTTCAGCTAGCTTTTCTATTTTTGCTTCAACTTTTATGTGACGGCATTTTTTGTACAACATTTCTAATAATTGTTTGGGATATTCATTTTTTATAGGTATAATCGATTCTATAACTTCGTCAAACTTACACGGGTGAGCCGTTGCGACAACTATCCAAGGTAATGAGTTTAATAATTTTCTTGTACAGAATGCAGTTGCTGTATGTGGGCAAATTAATTTTTGATCATTCTTAAACACGTCAGCAATTGTTTCTCTAATTTGAGCATCAGTTATGCTGTAAGCACTTATATTATTTTTAAATAATAAGTGATCGTCAAATAAAATTTTTAATCTTTCAAAATTACTAGGATTACCAACATCCATAGCATTAGCAAGAGTAAGTAGACTTTTTCTGGGACTAAATTCACCTGTTTCAATATATTCAAGTATAACATTATTCGCATTTGTTGACAATACAATTTCTCGAATAGGAAATCCCATTTCTTTTGCCCAATAAGCAGCAGTAGCATTTCCCATATTACCTGTAGGAATAATAAAACCTGGCATTTCATCATATTTTTTAAAATACTTGAAACTAAAATACGCATAATAAATAACTTGTGGTAATAATCGACCTATATTAATACTGTTAGCTGTACAAAGTAATTTTGAATTTTGCCAAGAATCATTTTGAAAGGCCTCTTTTACCATTTTTTGGCAATCATCAAATGTTCCATTAACTGCAAAAGAATAAATATTTGAATCCCAGCAAGTAATTTGGTGCTCTTGTTTTTGAGATATTTTTCCTTCTGGGTAAAGAATAATTACATCAATATTATTTTTTTTATAAAAGGCGCTTGCTACGGCTGATCCTGTATCACCAGAAGTGGCAACCATTATTGTAAATCTTTTTTCAGTAGAAATATGTTCAAAACACTGTGCTAAAAAGCGAGCTCCGAAATCCTTAAAAGAAAGGGTAGGTCCCTGAAAAAGATCTAAAATAAAAGTACCATTATTTACTTCATTAAATGGGATAATAAAATTAAATGAATTTTTACATATTTCATGCAAATAATTATTTAATGGATCATTTTTAAAATATTCTTTTAAAACATTTTTTGAAAATTCAACATAAGAAATATTTATATCAAAATTATTATAATCTATTTTTGGGAAATATTCAGGAATAAATAATCCACCATCTTCTGCTAACCCCAGTTTTATACATTCAGTTAAAGTATACATTAATTTTTTATTTCGAGTGCTATTGAAATACATTTTTTATCCTTCGTAAATTTCAGTTACATGCGCTCCCTTTGAATTTAATCCTGTAATCCAAAAGTCAGAATGAATATTATATTTCATGAACTCCTGTTGCATTTTATCAGCAATTATTTCGGCATTATTTTTTGTGTCTGATAATGCAAATAAACTGGGTCCTGACCCTGAAAAAGAAGCGACAATCGCACCCGATTGTAAAGCAACATCTTTTACTTTATAAAAGCCGGGGACAAGCTTAGCTCTTTGAGGTTCTATAATAATATCTTGCGTATATTTTTTTAATAAATTAGAATCTTTTTTGTAAATTCCAGTAATAAATCCTGCTAAATTTGCAGATTGTTGTATATGTTGTTTTAAAGAAATTTCTTTTGATAAAATATCTCTAGCATCTTTGGTATCCAGTCTTAAATGAGGATGAATAAGGACACAAAAAATATTTGGAGCAGGAAGCAAAATATTTTCAATAGGATTTGAAGAGAGTATAAGCTGCATTCCCCCAAATAAACAGGGAACAATATTATCAGCGTGCCTTTGGCCGCAAGCAATTTCTTCTCCAAAAAGAGCATAATAAGCAAGCTCATTTAATGTTAAAGGATTCAATAAAAATTGATTTAGTGCAACCAACGCGGCAACTGAAGATGCTGAAGACCCCCCCATTCCAGAGCCTAAAGCAATTCCTTTTTTAAGTCGAATATTAAAACCTGTATTTAGTTGCAAGTCATCACATAATTTTTTTATAACAACCGATGCTGTGTTTTTTAAAATATCATAGGGTAAATTATTAATTCCCTCAATTTGTTCTATTATAATTTTTTGATCTTCTCGCTTTGTTAAGGTTACAAAATCACCAACAGAATCAATTGCAAATCCTAATATATCAAAACCAACTGCAATATTAGCGCAAGTTGCAGGTGCAAATGCTGTTACGGATTTTAAATTGTATTTAATCATGGTTTAGTCCTTTTAAGATAAAGATGAAGATAATCTCAAGAGATCTGAAAAAATTCCTGTTGCGGTGACTTCTGCTCCCGCTCCTGGCCCTTGAATAACTAAAGGCTGTTCATGGTATCTTTTAGAATAAATGATGAGCATATTGTCTGTGCCTTGAAGTCGATGAAAAGGATGATTTTGTTTATATGAAGACAATTCAACAGTCAGTTTCCCATTTTTATGAATCGTTCCTACATAACATAATTTTTCATTTTTAAGTGATGTTTGCTTCATTAATGGCAACATTTGAGCATCACATTCAGGTAATCTTTCTAAAAATTCCCCAACACAACATGATTTTAAATGATTTGGAACCAAACTTGTAAGTTGAATATCACTAAAAACGACTTCAAAACCGAGCTCTCTTGCGAGGCAAATTAATTTCCGTGCAACATCAAGTCCTGAAAGATCTTCTCTGGGATCGGGTTCGGTGTATCCGCGTTTTTTAGCTTCAAGAACAGCTTCAGAAAAAAGTCGACCTTTCATCATTTCATTAAAAATATAACTAAATGTTCCTGAAATAATTCCTTCAATAGAAATAATTTCATCCCCAGTTTTAATGAGATCTTGAATTGTATTTATGACAGGAAGCCCTGCGCAAACTGTTGCTTCGTAAAAGTATTGAGTATTTTTTTTCAAACACAATTCTTTTATTTTTTTATAATATTCAAAATCACCTGCATTAGCATGTTTATTAGGTGTGATGATATGAATTTCTTTTCCGATTATTTTTAAATAATGATTTGATATTTCATGACTTGCAGTGCAATCAATAAGAACAGTTTGGTTTATATTATGACCTGCAAGATGATTTATAAAATAATCAATATTTGAAGGAATACCACTTTTATTTAATTCTGCATTCCATTGTGAAAGATTTATAGAATTTTCAGACAAAAGCATTTTTTTGCTATTCATAATTGCCATTATTGAAAAATCAACATTATATTTTAATTTTAAATTTTCGTGAGCTTGTTGGATTTGATTTATAAAAGTACTTCCTACTGATCCTAAACCAATAATCCCAATAGAAATTTTTTTATCAGAAAGATAAAATCCAGAATGGACAGCATTTAAAGCGCGGTCAATATCTTTTTTGTCAATAACAACCGAAATATTCCTTTCTGATGAGCCTTGAGCAATTGCGGAAATATTAATATTTGCTTTGGAAAGAGTTGTACATAGTCTACTTGCAATTCCTAAGGTTCCCACCATTTTGTCACCAACAATGGCTAAAATTGAGCAATTGTTATTCACTGAAATTTTTTCAATTTGTTTTCTTTTCAGCTCAATTTCTAAATTTTGCTTTAATATTTTTAACGCTTTCTTTTCATGTTCTGAAGAAACAGCAAAACAAATAGAATATTCTGAACTTGCTTGAGAAATTAAAATAACTGAAATGTTTTCATTTTGAATTACTTGAAAAATTCTTGCTGCAATACCTGAGACTCCAATCATACCTGCACCTTCAATATTAAATAAAGAAATGTCTTCAATACAGGTCACACCTTTTATTAAATATTTATCATCATCAATTATTTGATTAGAAATAAGAGTTCCTTTTTGATCTGGATTAAAAATATTTTTAATAAAAATTGGAATATTTTTTTCAAGTGCGGGCGCAATTGTTCTTGGATGTAAGATTTTAGCTCCAAAATAAGCGAGTTCTAAAGCTTCTTTGTAGGAAAGATTAGGAATGGGAAAAGCACGTTTTACTTTTTCAGGATTGGCGCTATAAATTCCATTCACATCTTTCCAAATAGTTAAAGACTTTGAGTTTAGGAGCTTAGAAAATACTGCGGCAGAATAATCGCTTCCATTACGACCTAATGTTGTTCTTTTATTTTCAGAATTAGAAGCAATAAAACCAGTGATAACAAGTTGGTCAAATGTATTTTCTTTTAAAAAATTTTGTAGAGCAATATCGCTTTTTTCCCAATCGATAAACTGAATGCCATTTTGATGAAATGTAAATAAAACTTTTGTTGCATTTAAAAATTCAACTTTTTTATCGATTCCTAAAAAGGAGGATAAAATTTTTGCTGACCATATTTCTCCAAATCCTAAGACATAATCTTGTATTTCAATAGAGTAAGATGAGATTTGGGAAACAGTTGTCAAAATATTTTTTAATATATTGACATCATTATCAATCATTGTTTTTATAATAGCGCTTTTTTTTTCCTCAAATAGAAATTGATTTATTATTTCCATGTGTAAATTTTTTATATTTATAATTTCATTGAAGTAATTTTTACCCTCTTGTGCAAGATTTAAAATATTTTGCAGAGCTGAAGTGACTCCATGTAATGCAGAAACAACAATAATTTCATTATGTCCAGAAAGTACATTTTTAATTTTATGAAAACTTTCTGATTGCTTAAGATTAGAACCACCAAATTTATGAACAAAATATTCCATTTTGATTTCCCTTTAAAAAGTTAATTTAAATATTAAATTCAATTAATAAATTATAGATTGAAATTGCATGCTATGAAATTTTATTTAATGAAGTATAAATTATGTTAACGTGGTTATTTTGAGAGTCTGAGACGTGAGTTTATTTTGATGAGGAGTTTCTAAGTTAGAAGAAGTATAAGGGCGATTTCGTTTCAATTTTAGAAGACTTTTCATCGAAATTACCTTTCTAAAAATCACTCATATAAATTAAAAATAATTTATTAAAAACTAGGAATAGAGTATTTCTAAACTCTATCAAAAAGCTGATTCTTTCAGAAGATAAACTATATTAAAAAAATTGCCAAGTTTTTTTAAAAAAAATATTCAAAAATTATAAGATAAAGTTGCTTTATTAGAATTATTTACTACTTGGAAAAGGTGATTGCCATTTTTTAGTTACGAATATTTTATGCGCAACTTCTAAGGGACATGTAAAAAATGGAGTATTATTATAATATATGTCTCTATTTGCTAGAATTTTGGATAGCTTTAAATCGAGAATTTTATTTTGAGATTCAATATTTAATTCAAAAAAACTATTTTCGCAGGGAATTTGGATAGTGCACATAGAAATTTCAAAATCCCCTTTTATCATTCTTTCATAAACAGCATGTCCAAATACAAAAGGTAACGACTTATGAGTCGAACATGCTATAATGCATCCTCCTTCATCAAACATGGTCATATAATCCTGTTCACGCATCCTTGTGAGTGGAGAGGATTTCCAGGGAAACTCAGCTCTTTCATCAAATGATATAAATTGCCGCATATTTAAAGCGGCTTTGGTTTTTGGAAAAGCATACCAAATTTGGGCATTAAAAAAATCGTGCCAATTTTGGAGGCGTGTGCGGACTTCCCCTTTTAAAAAAATGCGCGGTTCATAGAGAGCTTCAAAGCCCTCGTCGCTGTGTCTTCCCTTTTGTAAAACAAATCGAATCTTATGCCCAGACCAAGACTCAACCTCATGGGGTTTAAAATTGTTTAATTCATTTAAAGTTGGCCAATCTTTGCTGTTTGAAAAAATTTTACCATATGGCATAATAGGGAAGAACAATTCAGAGCAGCCTAGAAATTGCGGATCCCATTTTCTATATGTAAGTTGGGATGTGTGGTGTCCTTTTTTTTCAACCCTTAATTCATTAGGGTGTGCCATGTACTTAGCCTCATTATATATTGTCCTTGACCTCGATCCAGAAATTATGGTTACCGATCGCGATCGTGTTCTACGCTCCCTGCGGGAAAAATTAAAGCAAAAATTTACACATCGCATCACTGTACGTGCTGATGAAGAAGAAACCTCTTTAGCTATTGCCTTATTTGATGATAATTATGAAAGAATAAAATCGAGACTTGATGAAATTCATGAAAAAGTGGAGGCCGCAGGGGAGGCGCGCATTCGCTTTCATCAAGGTCAAATATTTTGCTGGTTTAATGGAAAATTTGTTGAGACTAATGATAGCTTAGCTTACAGTGAACAAAATTTAAGCGATTTTAAAAATGCGACACAAATAACTCGTTCCTTTCGTGCACAAGAAAAAACAATTGTGTACACAGATAAAGATGATGACATGAATTCTAGCATTCCATCAAGGTTTTCTAGAAGGAATATAAGAATTCCGACGCGAAAGTGAGATTTTTTCAATGAAATTACCTAAGAAAAATATTCTTATATCAATTGCAGCCATTGCCATTGGTGTTTCTATTGGACAACATTTTAATATTTTCCCATTTTTTCAGTTTGCAAATTCTGAAGAAAATATTAAAAAAAATCCAAAACAAAATATGGGATATCTTACTTGTGCTTCTTTATCTGAAAGATCAAAAGATTTTTTAAAAAATCATTATTTATTTCGAAATTTTGATAATGAGTTATCTATACGTACACTCGAAATGTTTATAAAATTATTAGATCCCGGTAAATTATATTTTACTCAAGATGATATTACTGAGTTTACGAAACAAGAACAAGATTTATATAAAAATATCAATAATATCGACTGCCGCTTCATCAGCGGTGAGGATGGTATTTATGAGAGGTATAAAAAACGTCTTGATGAAGCCACCGCATTTGCAACGGCGGCATTAAAAGAAAAACAAGATTTTACTAAAGATGAGTATATAGAAACGGACAGAAAAAAAATTGAGTGGGCAAAATCCAGTGCGGAGCTAAAGGAACGCTGGAGAAAAACAATTAAGTTTATTGTCTTGAATATGAAAGAATCCGATGACATCGATAAAATTAAATCGCGATTAACCCGTCGCTATGAAATGATTAAAAAAGATATAAAAAACAGATCAACCGATGAAGTTTATGCACTATTTTTAAATGCTTTCGCATTGTCATTAGATCCACATTCGAGCTTTTTAACCCCAATTGATAACGACCAATTTCAGCAAGATTTTAGCTTGAAATTTGTTGGTATTGGCGCCACTTTAAAAAGTATTGATGGTTATACTATTATCGATGCCATTGTGCCTGGAGGAGCTGCAGCAAAAGATGGTCGTTTAAAGAAGAATGATAAAATTGTTGCTGTAGATTCTGGCGATAGTTCGGGAATTCAGGATGTCATTGAAATGGATTTGGGTAAAGTTGTGCAACTGATTCGAGGTAAAGAAGGCACAAATGTGAAGTTAGTTATTTTACGTAAAGAAATTGATGGTAAAATGAATCGTTTTAATGTCATATTAAAACGAGCAATTGTTCAGGTTAAAGATAATGAAGCAAAGAGTGATATTTTAAGCATCAATAATAAGAAAATTGGAATTATTAATTTACCAAGCTTTTATATTGATTACAAAGGATGCCAAGAAAATCCACGAACATGCCGCAGTTCTTCAAACGATATGTATCGTGAGATAAAAAAATTAAAAACAGCTAAAGTAGATGGTATCGTTGTTGATTTAAGAAGAAATGGCGGAGGAGATCTCTCAGAAACTCAAAAAATAGTGGGCTTATTTATTAAAAATCCAATTGTAACACTTGTTGAAGATAAAGACAGGCAAGTGCGCACCCTTGATTTTGAAGCGAATATTCCACCTTATACAGGTCCGCTCGCAATTATTGTGAGCAAATATACAGCATCTGCTTCTGAAATTTTATCGGGAGCAGTACAGGATTATGGTCGTGGGTATATATTGGGCAATTCTCGTACTTTTGGAAAAGGAACGGTGCAAACTGTTTTTGAAATTGCAGGAACGGGCGGACGTGCTACCGATGGAGCCATTCACGTTACCATTGCTAAATTTTTTAGACCCAGTGGGAAAAGCAATCAGGAAAAAGGGGTATTATCCGATATTATAATTCCTGATATCATTGAAGCGACTGAAATTGGTGAAAAAGAATATGATTATGCATTACCTTATACAACGATCAAGCCTTCCCGTGATTTTAAACCTGAAAAAGATTTATCTGATGTCATTCCAAAACTTCAAAAGCTTAGTACAGCAAGAGTGGAAAAAAGTCCGGAGTTTAAAAAAATCATAGATACTATAGATAAAGCTAAGAAAGACAAAAATACACTTGTTTCTTTGAAAGAAAATAAAGAAACAAATAAAAATATTGCAGATAAATCAGACAAAATAAAATCTGGAAAAATGCTTGTCGATAATGGCAAAATGAAAAACTCATCGAAATCAGGTAAAGACAAAGATATTGAAAAGGAAGTTAAAAAAGAATCGTTTAAAATGAAGTCAGAGGATTATGGCATTTCAGTAGAAGATGAAGATTCAATGGAATTTTCATCAAAAGTAATTCGCAAAAATGATATTCAATTAAAAGAATCTGCTCAAATTTTAATTGATAGCATCAATCTTACCGCAAACAATAAAAAAGAATAATTTGTAATATTTACATTTTAATAGAATTCGTTTTTAATTACGATTGTTCTTTTTGAATTAATAAAAAGAGAATTATAATGGCTCAAAAAATTTATGATATTACTGTTTTAGGTGGTGGTCCAACCGGTTTGTTTACTGCATTTTATGCAGGAATGCGTAATGCGAGTTGCAAAATAATTGATTCTATGCCCGCTCTAGGAGGAAGATTAACTGCAGTTTATCCTGAAAAATTCATTTATGACGTTGCCGGTTTTCCAAAAATCTTAGCTCGTGATTTAGTTGATAACTTAATAGAGCAAATAAAGCCTTATCAAACTGAAATTTGCTTAAATGAAACATCACAAAGTCTGACAAAAAGTGATGAAGGTGTCTGGCAACTCGAAACAAATGCAGGAATACATTTAACAAAAACACTTATTATTGCTGCCGGTGTTGGTTCTTACAGCCCTAAAAAGCACCAAGCTCCAGGTGCAACTGATTTTGAAAGTAAGGGAATTGAATACGCTGTCATTGAAAAAGCAATTTATAAAAATCGTCGGGTTATCATCGCAGGTGGTGGAGATTCCGCATTAGATTGGGCAAATGAATTAGTTTCAATTGCAAAATCTGTCACTTTAATTCACCGTTCCGATAAATTTAGAGCTCATGATGATTCCATTAAAAAGTTGCAAAAAACAAACGCACGAGTTATTTTAAATTCTGAAATTGCTAGTTTTTATGGTGATAGTGCATTGAAGGAAGTTCTCATCCGCAATCTTGAAGACAATAAAGAAGAAATCATTCCTGTTGACGATGCCTTAATTATGTTTGGATTTAATAGCTCCTTGGGTAAAATTAAGGAATGGGGTTTAGAACTCTCTGGAAATGGAATTTGTGTTAATGAAAAAATGGAGACTAATCTTTCAGGTATTTTTGCTGCAGGAGATATTGCAAAACATAATGCAAAACTCGATTTAATTGTAACAGGATTTTCAGAAGCTGCTATAGCTGTGGCATTTGCAAAAGTTTATATAAATCCAAAAGAAAAAGCACAGCCTATGCACTCGACAACTCTTATGGAAATAAAGGAAAAAAAAGAAAAGCGTTTGAATACACATTAATTATCTAATTTAAGGAGATACTATGAGTAAAAATATTTTATCATCTACAGGAATTATTTTTTCACTTATCATGACTTCTTGTCTGTCTTCTAGTTATAAAACGGAAAAAAATGTTGTTTTTCAACCTAAGAATAATTCAAAAGCCTCTGGAAGTATTAAAGTTGCAGAATTTTCTGATGGTGGAGTGCATATTACTGGAAAAATTTCTAATTTAGAGCCAAATAAATTACATGGTTTTCACATCCATGAAAAAGGAAATTGTTCCGATGCTGCTGCCATGAATGCAGGTGCACATTATAATCCAGATAGCGATCATGTTCATGGTACCTCTGTTGCAAATGAATCATACGAATCACAGCATGCGGGTGATTTAGGGAATATTAAATCCAACGAAAATGGTATTGCCCTAATTGATTTAACAGTTACATCTCCAGAATTTACTTTAGAAAAGGAGGGCAGCAAATATTCGCTTATGGGCAAATCATTTGTTGTTCATGCCGATCAAGATGATGAAAAATCGGCTCCTGCAGGAAATGCGGGAAAAAGAATTCTTTGTGGTGTCGTAAACTAAATCACATTTTTCATATGGAATCATAAATGATTGATTTTAGTTATCTAAAATCCCATTTTTCCCTATTGGAGAGCCATGTCGTTTTAAAACATCCCGAGCGAGAATGGCTTATTGGGAACGGCTTGGGAAGTTATTCATCAGGAACGATTTCTGGAATATTAACGCGCCGCTATCATGGTGTCTTTGTCGCCATAGCAAAATCTCAATTAAATCGGTATTTATATGTCCCGAAAATTGAGGAAACAATTGAAATTAATGGAATTTCATATCTATTAGGGACGAATAAGTGGTTAAATAGAGAAGATTTTTTTCCAGATGGCTACAAATATATCAAATATTTTTATTTAGATGAAAACATACCTACATGGATTTATCAATGTGGTGATATATTTATTGAAAAAAAAATATTTATGCCCTACGAGAAAAATTCTACTTATGTTATTTATAGAAATCTTACTCCTCATGAAAATATCTCTATTAAAATAAAATGTGATGTTTTTATTAATAATAGAAGTTTTCATTCCTTAAATTCCGAAATTAATTTTCAAACCTTTAAAAATAATAATAAATTTGAATTTTATTCAAATTCGAATGAGTTTTTATTCTTTATCAATTCAAATATGCTAGATTCTCATTTAGAAAATTTAATTTATTATAACTATGAACTTGAAGAAGAAAAAAACAGGGGTTTTCCCTATGTTGAAAATCATTCTTTAGCTGTTTCGTTAGAGACAAATTTAAATACAAATAAATCTTTTCACATTTTAATCAGCTCTGATCCAGAAGAAAGAGAAACTTCAATTCCAATTGAAGAAAAAAATATAAAACAAAAAAATAAAATCTTGCTAAAAAATTGGGATACAAAAAAATATCAAACACCTTCCTGGATTAAGCAATTAATATATTCTATTCCCGCTTTTATTATTGACAGATCTCGCTCAACTTATCCTAATGCTAAAGGTATTCTCGCAGGTTATCATTGGTTTGGAGATTGGGGGAGGGACACAATGATCAGTCTTTCTGGATTATGTTTAACAACAGGACAAATAGAAATTGCAAAATCAATATTAGAAAACTATGCAAGATATATTGATTGTGGAATGATTCCCAATCGCTTTCCTGATGAAGGACATACCCCAGACTATAATACCGCCGATGCCTCACTTTGGTTTATTGAAGCCGTATTTCAATATTTTAATCAAACAAAAGACAAAGAATTTTTAAAAAGAATTTATCCACAACTCGAAAGCATTCTTCATGCTCATATCGAAGGGACACGTTATCAAATTCATTGCGATCCTAAGGATGGCCTTCTTTATGCGGGAGTAGAAGGAAGTCAACTGACTTGGATGGATGCCAAAATTGATAAATTTGTTGTAACACCTCGTATTGGTAAACCAATTGAAATCAATGCACTTTGGTACAATGCTTTAAAAAATATGTATGAATTTTCTGAAATTCTTAGTATTTCGAATAAGAAATGGAATGACCTTGCGCATATAACGGAACGGGGGCTATTACGTTTTTGGAATGAGGATGAGGGATATTGCTTCGATGTTTTAGAGACACCGCATAATGAAAACGATGCCACTTTGCGACCGAATCAAATTATTGCCTTATCATTACGACATTGTCCTTTTAATCTCATGCAACAAAGAAGCATGATTGATATTTGTGGAAAATACCTTGTCTCTTTTTTTGGAGTTAAAAGTCTTTCAAAATTTTCAAAACAATATAGAGGACATTATTTTGGTTCTCCATTTGATCGAGATTGTGCTTATCATCAAGGAACTTCTTGGAGTTGGTTACTCGGAAATTATGCCATTGCCTATTATAAAGTAACAAAAAATGCGCGTGTTGCTATTGGATTTTTAGAACCACTGCAGAAACACATCAATGAAGCAGGAATCGGCTATATTAGTGAAATTTTTGATGCGGAATCACCTTATACGCCAAGAGGATGCATTGCTCAAGCTTGGGGTGTTGCTGAAACATTAAGAGCGTGGCGCTTTTTGTCTGAAAGAATTTATGACTAATTTTTATTTCACTGAAAAAATAGCATTTTAACATTTTAAAAATCAAAAATAGTATTTATTTGAAGTCGAACTTAAAGGCGAATTATTTTTTGTAATTACTTTTTTCAGTTTTGAACTTTCACTATTTTCAGATATAAGAACAGCATTATAGCGAAAACCATTTTCATCGGCAACAGTTGTAATTTTATTAGGATATCCTAGCTTTGCAATCAATTTAACAAAGGAATTACTTTCCATTATTTTTAAATTTTCAAGCTGATTGGCATTACATTCTAAAGAGTCACATGCAATAAAAACTTGGCTTTGATTGGTAGAATCCATAATAACTACGTTATAATCATTATTTTTGCTATAAATTTCATTAACATCACTTGAAAAAGTGTAAGATTGATTATTAGGTGTGATAACTTCAGTCACAATATAGTAGAATGAATTTTGAGAGGTTCTCTCTTTTGAAGAGTTACCACATGAAAAAATACTGGGCAGAAATAAAATAAAAAATAGAGTCAGAGTTATAATTTTATTCATTTTACACTCCTCCTCTTTTTAAAAATAAGATTTCATTAAAAACTTTTATATTGCATAACTAAGGATAAAACTTACCTTTGCAATATTTTTATAATTATATCATTTTTTAGATTATTGAAAGAGATTTGTGATTTATTTCATAAATACATTATAAACTATGGATAATCCATGAAAATATAATTTTTTGGCAAAATTTCATTCCTAATTTTTTGATTACTAATTCTCTTTCCAAGAGAAGCATAGGATTCATTTGGAAGAAAAAAATGAGGATCAAGAAGGGACTGCTTTTTTAGTTCTTCAACAATATCTTCATGTTTTTTATAGTAACCATTTGAAACATTGTATCTTTCGGCAGGTTTAAAATTATCAAGAACGGCGTCAATACATTTCACAATATCATCAACATGAATGAGATTGATAAATTGATTTCCACTTTTAATACGTTGTGTTTGATACCATTTCAGTGGCAGACGATCGGGTCCCATAATGCCGGATAAATGTAAAATACAGGCTCCTTGAGTGCGCAATATTTCTTCGCATTCAACACGGCAATTAGTAAAATCAAGATTCGAATTTTCTGTAATAATCTCACCTTGTACGGTGTTTAAATAGGCAGAAGTTGTACTTAAAATAATTGTTTTTTTATTGGCGCAATAGAAATGGTAGAACTCTTTTGCAATATTGATATCTTCTTTTATTTGTGAAGATGGAAAAGTCCAAATGACCTCAGTGGCAACAGGTAAATTTCTCCAAGTTTCTTTTACAAACAAATCAAATACAAACGAATTCGGAAAATGGGTCTGTTTTCGATTTGTAAATAAACAATCGGAATTTATTTGACAATAATAGTTTCCAACATACCCACGGCCTAACAGTATTTTTGTTCTCATTTACGATTCTCTATTATGGCAAGAAGCCTTTCAGCTTCAGCGTCATCTAAAATTTTAAATCTACCCTCTTGTTCATTAAAAGAATAAACATCAGCGGTTGCAATATCAAACCACCAGCAATAAATTTTTAATTTATGATCACGGATAAATTCTTGAACAAGGGGATAAGATTCTAAATGTTTTTTTTGCTCCACCACATTAATTTGCGAAAGTTGATTATGTGGTTGCAATCCTGGATTGATTTCATAACCACTTTGTAACTTTTTTAATGCAGATTCACCATATTGTAGCCAAGAACGTAAATTGGGTGACGAGATGGCATTGCGATTTGCCAAAATGCCCTGCATGGCGCCACATTCAGAATGGCCACAAATAATGATACTTGAGACATTAAGGGTGAGCAAAGAAAATTCAATAGCGGCGGCTTCAGATTCGTCTCCCACCGAGTATCCATTGCGACTGCAAGGAGGAATCATGTTGCCGACATTCCTTACGACGAAAAGATCACCTGGGTCTGTAGAAGCAAAAAGATTTGGGACAACTCTGCTGTCAGAGCAAGCAATAAATAAGGCATCGGGAGATTGGCCGAGAGCAAGACGTGCAAAGGTTTCACGATAACCCTCAATAACATTTTTCCTAAAATCTATAATTCCATGAATCAGTTTTTTCATTCAAATGTCTCCAAATCCCATAATCCTTGTACTTTTTATACATTTAAATCCAGGGTTCGTAAAAGTATTACCGGATTTATCCGAACGATATTTAGCATGTTATCATAAGATTTAAAATTACCTTGATTTGTTTTTTAAATCCCCTCAGGCACAATAGCTAATTTTTTTGGCACTTATTTCTGCTTGTGAGGTTGGTTTAAATTTTAATAAGTTTTGTAAAATAATTAAAAAAATAAAATTACCTTATACTCATGACGCATTTTGATAAAAATTGTTTTTCCGTTTCTATACGGGTAAAGTGACAGTTTTCAATTAATTTTTCTAAAGGACGTTTTATATAATTCATATAAAAAGGTTCATGAAAATCTTGTGGAAAATTTAATAAAGCCCAATTTAATTCAGGCTCATCGTCAAGCTGTATGGAATCAATATGGAGCATCATTCCTCCTGGCTTGAGGACGTTATGACAAGATTGTATAACATTCAAACGTTCGTTTTCAGGAAGTTCATGAAATAAATAAATTGAATAGACAATGTCAAATTTATCTAAAATATTTTCTAAATGAGTCGCGTCACTTTTTATAAATTTAACATTAGAAAACATACCATTTTTTTCTTGAGCAATTTCCATATAAGATTTGCTAAAATCTGTTGCTAATAATTGAATATTCTGACAAGAATTTAATAAAATGTGAGTTCCTTCTCCAGATCCGCAAGCAATTTCAAGAATATTCAAAGTTCTATTTTGCTCTTTAATATATTTTATCATGGGAGCCATTAGCAATCGTCTTGCAAGTCCTAAGGTTCCTTTGAATAATATTTCGGTTTGGTGAGCGTAAAGCTCTGCAGATTTTCGAGAAAAATATCCATCTGTTTGAAAATGGAAATTTCGTCTGTAATATTTTGGAAAACTTTCTATATCTTCATTCACACCTGCTGAAAAAATATTATATTCGTTATTTTTTGCTCGAATTGATGAAAAAATGGAATCTTTCATAATTTCAATGTATCTTTTATAATGTATTAAAGGATTTTCAGGAAATATAAGTTTTACAGAATAAACATTATTATTTATATTTTTAGCATCATCCTCAAACATTTTGTTGACGATTCTAAGCAAATTTTTAAAATGATTTTTTGGGGGGAGCGGATTTTTTTTACGCTGTATTCCTATGAATTTTCTTAAAAAAAGAATAGGGATACCCTCTACAGTATACAATGCCATGCGAGAAGCATTTAAAGAAATTAATAACAAATTATTTTTTTTTATCATTATTACTTCCCTTTGAGAAAATCCAGAAATAGTAACTATATAATATTTATTTTCATACTTGAAGTCAAAATGTAAGCAAGTTGGTAAATTTGACTTGTGCAGTTGTAAATTATAGACTGCGAATCAATTTGAGAGATTTTTCATTCTCTACGAATAAATATTATCAATTTGAGTAAAATAAAAAGACATGAAAAATTTAATTCTTTCCAAACCGATTTTATTATCAGCCTTAATATTGCCTAATTTATCAGCGCATAGTGAACAAAATGATCAGGGATACGAAAAACCGATTACTGTAAGGGAATATATTTTGGGAAAAAGCAAATATGCTGAGGGAAACATAAAAAAAACATGCTATGAATATCAAAATATTGTCGTTGCAGAGTGGGATGATCCGGGATTAAAAGGAGGGGTTAAAATTGGGATTTCATTCAAAAATAAGAAATACAATAAAGTTAACCCATGCGAAAAAAAATTAAAAAACTTTAACTATCGCCTTCAACCTGAAGGATATTTTTCAGGAAAAGTTGGTGATTTCTTTGTAATGCAAGGTCCTGACAGTTTCGGAGGAGCTGTTTCTTTTGAAATATATAAATTTGAAAAGAAGAAAATAAAGCTTTTATTTGAGGATGTACTTGAATCCGAAAATGGTCTTCATTTTTATTTTAATGAAAATAAAAATGTAGGAGCAAGATATTGGAAAATGATGAAACAATCATCGGTTTGTTCACTATTAAATGATAAAACTTCAGTTAATTGCTGGAATCAAATTTTATTTGAAAATAATGTAAAGAATAATGTGAGTTTAAAAAAATGTGTCGATGACATTAAAAGAAGTGAACAATATAAAACAACGGAAAATATTGAAAATTTCCCAATTCAAACTTTTATAAATATAGAATTAACAAATTTAAATCAATTTAAAATATTTAAAGTGCTTAACCAGGAACCAAATTGTCATATTTCTCCTTAGTTAAATTATTCGTCTGTGAAAGAATTACCTTTTAAAAAGTATTTGAGTAATTCAAAATTATTTACGAAATATTATTATTTTAATATTCTGATTTTTCTCCATAAGCAAGCCATAATCCATAAATGTCAGTTTGACTTAATCCTTTTCTTTGCCCTATTTCATGCTGACGTTTTGCTTCAATAGGGCAATTCCCTTTTTGTGTAAAACCATAACTGCTATAATTCATAATAGAATCGTAATCATTTTCTCCAAATCGCGTTGTAAATTCGCCTTTTTTTTCAAAATTTTGAATTTTTTCAGTATTGATATTATCCCAGTGTACTATTATATAACGGTCTCTGTCATAACGACTTTGCTCATGATAAAATCCTAGGCTGTGCATTAATTCATGTAAAATAGTTCCTAATTTCATACATTTTTTAGAATTTAAAATTAATTTTTGATTTCCACCTTGCATCCTAATTTCACTACTACATGTCTGCTGGTGCCGGACTAGGGAATAGCGAATAGGATTTGCATGAAATACAGAATAGTAGAAATATAAACTTTTTAAATGCCATAATATTTTCCTCTTGTATTTTTTTAGTTAGATTTTATAATTGACCTGGCTTTTTGTAAATAGCAATAATTAAAGTAACTTATAATTTTATTAATACCATCTTTATAGCTTAAATTATCGGTTTTTTTTAAATAAAACTCTTATTTGAAAAAATAAATTTTACTTAATAATTTTCATTATTTAAAAAAATATCTTATAAAATAAGAGAATTTATATCATTTTACATTGACAAAAGTTAATCAAAATGTAATATTTGCCATCTAAATTAAAAGAATTTATCTAATTCTTAGTAATATCAAGGGCTTAAAATGAAAAAATCAATTTTATTAACATCTTTCTTATCAATCGTAACATCAAATATGATATACGCTCAAGATATTGTTGACGTTGAAGGTAAGAGCCTGCAACCAACTATGCAGTATTATTTGAAATCAATAGTATCTGGCACTAATGAAGCAGTGTATATTTATCCCGAATATAATGAAAACGTTAAAAGTATTATGATATCAAAATCTGTGACAGATAAACATGAAACTCAAATTACTGAATATCAGCATCAGCAGTATTATATTGAATTTCCAAATTCAAATGCAAAACTAACTAACAATCGTATAATGTTTGAATTTTCAGACACATATTTAAGCACTTATTCTTTTGTACCTAGTAATGATAATAATTCTTATTATGTTTTAAATAACGAAAATCAAAAATATTTGGCATGCCATCAAGATTTTGAAAACAACTGCCTTGCATTTCAAAGAACACCTCAAAATGAAAATCGCTTAACTAAAGTGGTATTCGTTCCTAAAGTAAAATCGGTAAGTCAAAATGATTATGAAAAGGCTCTTGATGAGTTAGCACGTTTTGAAATTAAAGTTCGTGAAGAATTAGCACGTTGGGATTCTCAAGTAAGAAACGCAACAGATAAAGAACAACTTGAACAAATAAAAAATGAAATAAATCAAAAATTGGCTAAATTAAAGACAGATTTAGGTAGCTTAAATAATGAATATGATAAAAAGTTAACAAAATTTGACTCTGAAAAACTTCAGCCCTTATTAATTGATTTAAATAATGACTCTTCTCATATTATAGCTCAAATCGATCAAAAATTGGTTTCATTTGATCAACGTATGAGAGAAGAAGCGGAACGTCTTGCAAGACCAGCTGAAGAAGTAATACAAAAAATAAGTGATTTTTTTAAGTTTTAAATAATTTAAATCTGAAATAAGCTTATTTCATTTCTAAGAGGGGGAAAATTTTATATTAACCCCCTCTTTTTTATTCAATTGCATTAATAATTTCTTATATCCTGCATTAGTCCTAAAAGCTTTTTCGCGTTTCCTTCAGAATTATCAAACATTTTTCTGGTAAACTCTATCATCCCACAGCGATAAAAAAAAGCTCTTTTAAGTTCTTCATTTAAAAAGTGCGTAATCCAAACCACACTCCCAAATTCAGGGTGAAATTCCAGGGAAGTAATATAAAAGTCCTTATTAATTTTTATTTTATATGCTACATTATTAGCTGAAACAAAGCAACTTATTATTTTTGAATAATTTAATTCGTAAGCATATTTTATAATTTTATCGACATAGTCTTCATAAATACCTTGACGCCTATAATTTTTTTCTACAACTGCATGACGCATGTAATATACTTTAGGTTCTTTTTCTTCACTGCGAAACATGGCAATAATTTTATTTTTGTCTCTGACAATTAAATTATTTGAAAGCGCACTGCTATTATCATTTTTTTCAAGAGAGAATGTTAATTCATTAGCATAATTAGAATGAAATTCTCCATAATATACTTCCCAGTATTTATTTATATGAACTCGTTCGACATCATATTTATTTAAAAGTCCATTTTTAAAAACTTCCTTGAAAATAAAATCACTTTGAGATTCTATTTTTTTATTTGAAATCAATTCCATTTGATTGTTCCCTATTCAAATTGAAGCCATAAATGGCTTCAATTTGAATATAATTAGCATTTTATAATAAAGGATGTCTAATTTAATGAAATTATAAAATTTTAGTTAAGTCTATCGTTGCATTTTTTTTAAGCGGTTATGCTTGAACAATAAAGAGATTGCTATATATTAAAGCTATTAGCATAATTTATTTTTTTATTTTGAATCTGAATTAGGTATTCGACTGATTATTTTTTTATACTCAGCTGTTAATTTAAATGCTTCAACAGCATCACGAACTTTTTTTATCAATTGTGGTGAGGTTTTTTTGGTTGTTGCAATATATTTGGCTTGAATAGATGTCGGTTTTCCAATAACAAAATCTTTTACCGTTAAATGTTCTTCTTTAGCCATGGTTTTAATTGCTTCATAAGCAACAATATTAATAGTAAACCAGGCATCAATTCTTTTGCCAATCAATTTTTTAAAATTTCTAATATCAATAGGCACTTCATCAATATTTTCAATTTTAAGACCATTTTCAGGCCGCACAAGAATTGCTCGATAAGAAGAGGACGCAAGTACACCAATAGTGGCACCTTTGGCGGCAAGTATGGTGTCTATACGTCTTGAATGTTTCATCGTGATGAATGCGGTATGGGCATTATAAATTTTTGAGACCCAAACAAATTTTTCTTCTCTTTCAGGAATTCTGACCAAGGGAATAATAAATGTCTGATTGTCTTTATTGTCTAATGACTCTATAACCGCTCTTGTCCAGGGTCTCCATTCAATTTTAATTTTTATATTCTTTGCTTTGAGTGCTTTTGCTACGATTTCTCCTCCTAATCCTCCAAGGCCTTTTTCTGGAGTTTCTTGGATTTCTCCAGTAAAGCTGGGATCTGCGAGTAACGTGATTTCTGTACAAAATCCTTTTATTTGGGAAAGAGAAATAATAATTAGGATAATTTTAAATAGGATTTGAGCTTTCAAGTTAACACCCCATATTCGTACAATTCTAAATTTTCCCTTATTTTATCTTAGCTCAACAAGCCAGATAAAATCTGTACTTCTAAAGTGACAAATATATGGTGAACTAAATTTGCGATTCCATATCACCATATTTAAAATTTACTGATTTCATAGTCCTCATTTTTAATTTAAACAAATGAAAAATTATGTTACGTTTTACGTGTAAAAAATTTGTCATGTCAGCAATTATTTTTTTTCTAAGTTTGTTTGGTGCCGCCTTTGCAACAACCCCTGTATCAAAGAATCATGAAGCAAAATTACCAAGTGTATCAATAACGAATATCTTATATGCCGTTGGTACAAACGCAAATTTTGCTCAGTGGACCCCTGTTACATCAACATGGACTGGCATTGGCAATTGGGATTTAAAAATGGTTACTTTCGATGCAAATGGCAATCTTTGGTCTGTTGGAGCTTAATCTTTACTTCTTATTCATATGTAATTAGTATTTCAGGAGAAAGAATATTTGTTCCCACTGTTTCTGCCTCTAAAATCATATTGTGACTTTGCAATGGATTTTCATGCTTTAAAATTTTTCGTGTCGCATTTTTATGAATATAAATGGGATTAGAAATATTTAATTGAATTTGAAATGGTTCATCTTTGGCTAAATAAGTTGCGTTTTCAAATGCAAACTTAGATATATTCAGTTCACAGGTTTCTTCCGGTTTAATGGGAATAATAGCAACATTGTCATTCTCGAACTCTTGAATGAGAAAATTATCTATAGCTAAACTTTTTTTCCAGTCTCCACATTGAATATGTGCTGTTACATCAGTGAGCTTACCATCATAATTCAAACTATCTGCACTGTGATGAGATATATAGAAAATATATTGTAATTCTTCTGCATGTGCAGCCGATGTTAGAAGAGTTGATATAGTTAAAATTCTTGTTAATTGCTTAATCATAACAAATCACTTTCTGCATTAGGGGTAATAAAAAAATATAATATACTATTTTTTTTAAAAATGTATAAAAAAACAATTTTTTTACTTAAATAAAATTAATTTTGTGAGTTGATACGGCTTAAGAAAGGTTATGCTGACATTCAAGGCGTATTTTTAATGTCTTTTTACAATTATTTAAAGATTAAGGTTCAACTATGGGAAACCAAAAATTAAATGTATCGAGACTATGTAAAAACATATCAAATTTTTCTTGATTACCAACATAATTAATATTCGGATTTTCTAAAATATGATTAAAATTAGAGAATTTTGTAAATATTTCTTTCATCTGATTTTTAGATATGACTAAGGTACCATCGGCATAGCTATCTTGTTTTTCTGCCCAATAAAGTAATACTGCATTTTGAATATTGAGCAAATACTCATCATATCCATTTGGTTTTGTATTATTTGTAATTCGTATATTAAATGAATAATTTTCCTCACCAATTTTGGAAGGATCTAAATGAACAGCTATAAAATCAAAAAACATTTCTGTGCTCATATTTTTCATAATATCAGGAGAAACTGTGCTTGGAGTTTCATCTGCATTTTGAATTCCATAACGTAATTCTTTTGCACCTGTTAAATAATAATTTCGAACGGCACCGGATTCTGCTTGATATCCAAGTTGCTCTAAAGCATCAGCACCTAAATATCTTGCATTTTCATTTTTTGGGTTTGCAAAAACTAATTTATTTGTAAGAGTTGCTGTCCAGCGATATTCTCCTTTCAAAAATGCTTTTTGGGCACTCTTAAGCATTTCTTCTTCACCAATTAATTCCACATATTTTTTTGCCTCTTCTTCTGGTGTGAGAGGATCATAATTAGAAGGATTTCCATCCCACCAACCTTGATAAAATTGATAAGTGGCGCGTACATTATGTTTTAAATTGCCATAATAACCGCGATTTGTAAACTCTTTGGCAAGACTCTCAGGTAGCACAAATTGCTCTGCAATTTCATGCATTGTTAATCCATGATTTGCCATGCGAAGAGTTTGATCATTAATATATTTATATAGATTTCTTTGAGTTTGAAGGTGTTTTATAACGTTGGCATTTCCAAATTGTGGCCAATGATGACTGCCAAATGAAAATTGAGCTTCATGCCCCCATAAATTAATTATATTATCGATGGCTTTAGCCCATTTTGCTGGATTTCTTACTTTAGCTCCTCGCATGGTAAGTGTATTATGTAATGTATGATTCACATCTTCAGACAAACAAATCGCTTTAAGTTCAGGAAAATAAAATAACATTTCTGCAGGTGCTTCGGTTTCTTCAGCCATTAAAAATTCAACTTTTACACCATCAATCACATAGGGTACTTTAGCAATTTCTTCATCTATAAGGACATTGGGCTCAATAAAAGTAACAGTTCCTTTCGAAGTTGCTAAACCTAATCCACAGCCCACTCCTCCTTTAGAGCCCGTATCTATCAAGTTTCCATACATATAAGAAGCACGACGACTCATCACATTACCAGCAAGAATATTTTCGCTTAAAGATTCTTCTGTAAATCCAATAGGTGCAATGACCTCTACATTTTTGGAGGAAACATCTTTTTCATTGACAAGACCTTTTATGCCACCAAAATGATCCACATGACTATGGGTGATAATTATTCCTGAAACTTTAGTTTTGTCTTTTAAATTTAATTTACTTTTTAAGGAATCATTTATAAAATGTAATGCGGCTGACGCTGTTTCTTTAGAAGTCATGGTATCTATAACTATCCAACCTGTACTTCCTCGAATAAATGTAATATTTGAAAGATCAATATTACGTACTTGATAAATACTATCTGTAACCTTGAACAAGGCTTGATCATTTACCAATTTTGCTTGTCGCCATAAACTTGGATTTACAGTTTCAGGAGCTGTTACTTCCGCATTGATAAATTTGTATCTATTGAAATCCATAACTATTTTATTATCACTAGTAATTTTATCATCAGGAAATTGAGCTTCTTTGAATGCGCTCGCACTTTCAATATCTTGGGTGTTTTCAAAGGGAAGATATTTTAAAATTTCTTGATTTTTTTTCTTTGTGTAAAGCGAAGCTTCTTTTTGGTTTTTATTCAATTTATCTATCATAAATAACCCCATTAAAATAGTTGCTGTTTTACAAAACAAGTTATTGTTACTATAAAATTTTTTAAAATTCAATTTTTTCAGTTATTTTCTTCATAAAATTATTATTGTTTACTTTTTTAAAATTATTTTTATTTATATAAAAAGTAATTTGAATTATATTTTTATATAAATAAATTTTAAGAAATTTTTATTTCATTTTTCCTAATAAAAATTATAAAATTAGAAGAATTTTAACTTTAACTAATATCTTCAAGAAAAGTATTTTAAGATGACCAACTTAAAAGAGGACAAAATGAAAATTTTAAGGTTATATTTTCTCATTTTTATAATGATATCAAAATTATCGTTTGCAAATGATAATAAAACAAATAAATTTGAAGCAAATATTTCTGAAATTCCTGCTGACATGAAAAATAAAATGAAACAATTTACTTGGCATGAAGGCTGCCCTGTTTTGCTAAAAGACTTACGCTACTTAAATTTATCATTTTTTGGATTTGATAATAAAGTTCATATTGGTGAAATTATTGTTCATAAATTAATTGCAAAAGAAGTCACAGAAATATTTAAGGAATTGTATTATAATAAATTTCAAATTGAGAAAATGGAGTTAATGGATTCCTTTCATGGTGATGATCTTGCAGCTATGAAGGAAAATAATACTTCTGCTTTTAACTGCAGAACTATGACAGGTAAAAAAAATATTTTCTCATTGCATAGCTATGGCATTGCTATTGATATTAATACAAAAATAAATCCCTATGTCTATAAAAATA
This sequence comes from Silvanigrella aquatica, assembly GCF_001907975.1. Classification (NCBI taxonomy): domain Bacteria; kingdom Pseudomonadati; phylum Bdellovibrionota; class Oligoflexia; order Silvanigrellales; family Silvanigrellaceae; genus Silvanigrella; species Silvanigrella aquatica. The sequence goes on along the minus strand of NZ_CP017834.1, from coordinate 1,701,173 downwards.
TGATATTACCAGAGAATGGCAAGTCATTCGTAGATAGAAGTTTAAAGGCACCTGGGATTATTATTTTAAACGATTCGACTTATAAAGCCTTTATAAAAAGAGGCTGGAAATGGGGTGGGGAATGGAAAAAATCTCAGGATTATCAGCACTTCGAAAAGTCAGAATTGAAGAAAATTATTAAAAAATAGTTTTAAATAGGAGAAAAAATGACTCATAATTCTTATATTTCAGGCGCAGAAAAATCAACTGAAGATATTTTAATTTATTCAAATACAAATAACTTACTATCAAGATATTTAGCTTTTAGAGACATTCCATTTCTTTTAAATAAATACGTTAAAGGAAAAAATGTCTTAGATTTTGGTTGTGGTTTAGGATACTCAACTGAATTTATACATAATTTAAATTATAATGTCACTGGTGTTGATATTGATCAGGAAATGTTAAAGCAATCAAAAATAAATTTTCCACATATTCATTTTCATAAAATTAATAATAATATGAGTTTTATTGAGTCCAATTCCTTCGATTTGATTTTTTCAAGTTTTGTCTTATTTGAAATAAGTTCCGCTGAAAAAATGGTAAATTATTTTAAGGAATGGAAAAGACTATTAAAAGAAAATGGGGCTATTATTGCTATAACAGGAAGTGAATATGCCTATATGATTTCAAAAAATTTTCTTCTTTATAATAATAAGTATCCAGAAAATGAAAATTTAAAAAGCGGGAAAATAGTCAAAGCACTTGATAATAATGCTAAAATTGAATTTTCAGCTTATTATTGGACTGAAAATGACTATAAACAATGTGTAAAAGAATCAGGTCTTCATTTAAAAAAATTTTATTATCCTCTGGGAAAAAAAGAAGAACCATTTCAATGGCAGGATGAATTATCAAGCTCGCCCTATTTGATTTTAGTGGCAACTAAAAATAATTAAGGAATTTTTTTAACATAAGGAGTAATGATATTTCTTGGAATTTTTCTCCGTCAATTAAGTTTGCTAAGTAAGGATCTCACTCTTTGCCAGGAATAATATCCAAAGTTCTATAAGCATTTAAAATGTCATTATCAAGTGGATATATACGAATCAAAAGTAGTATGATTAAAAATAAACTGCATAACTACTAAAAGATTATGACCACAAATATCTGCATCAGGAAAGATTTAACATTTAATAGCATATTTTTTTTACATTATCCTGAATAATAATTCTATTTTCTTTAGGATTAAAAGAGTCGTTCATTATTTTATCTAAAGCACAATTTCCACCATAATTTGACAATTTTCCTTCATTAAATTCAATTAAACATTTTTTATAGCACCACTGTTTTGAAGAGGGAGAAACCGATGAGGGCGTTCCCCATTTTTGCAGCACGCGATCTTTTGAGTCACCACAAACTATCTTTTCAGAATTACCAACAACAACTTTTGAGCACTCATCAAAAACTTTTACAATAGGTTCCGTTTCTGAGCTTTTCTTTTTTAAAGTGCTCAAATTGGTATTTAGCGAGTCAACATAGACAAGATCTCCACTCGCACTGGCAGATTTCACCCAAGGCCCAAAAACAGGAGCAACATATGCAATTGCCCAACCCCAATCAGTTTCGCACACAGGAGTTGTTGTAGAGGGATTATCTATTGTTGTAAATCTGATATTCTCAATATAATTTCCTCCAAATTCTTTTGTTTGTTCATTCAAATCATCTAAGACAGATTGCACAAGATCTTCGCATGAAGTCCAAAAAAAAGATCGTTTAGTTGATTGCACCCTCATATTTAAATTTTTCGAGTTTTTCATGATAGAATTAGTCATATTATATTGATTATAGTTAACTTTTCCAACCGACGTAATACATGAGCTGAATATGAGGGGAGCTAATAGTGATAAACAAATTTTTTTAATTCTGATCATAAAAACAACCTATATAAAATTAACTTAACCACATTTTTCAGAAAATAATTTATTAAAAAAATTTTTATTCTGCAACTCCGAATTAACAAAATATTGTTTTTCCCACAAGAGTCCTGATACCCAAAATTACTCAAATATAATTTTTTTACTTTATTGATATTACAAAATCATTCTTTAGCAATTGATAAAGAGATTCTGCCAACCATTTTTCGTATTCAAGAAGTTCCCAGCCACGTTCAATAACTAGTAAACGAAACATATCACGTCCTGTAAAAGCCCATAGAATATCTCTTGCTTTATTAAAATTAATTATTTCTTTAAATTTATTTTGATTAGCTATGATTTTAAGACTTTCTTCCTGACGTTGGTACCGTCTTTCTTCATGCACTTTTTCAATTTTTTTAAGTTCAGGGCTTAAACTAGATGCTCCTCGTAAAGCATTCATAAAAGTTTTTTCAGTATTATACATTTGTGAAGCCATTTGAGCTGATATTTTAACATAGCTCCGCAAAGTTTTTGCCCGACTTGCTTTTTGAGCGAGAATTTCAAATTGTTCTTTATCTATTACCATGTCGATAACAGCGCTTAAAATACCAATTTTAGACTTAAAAAGGGAATAAACAGAAGGGACAGAAACTTCAGCATCATTTGCTATAGATTCTATTGTTACACCATCAAGGCCATGTATTTCGAAAAGCCGTTTTGCCGAGTTTAGAATGCGTTCTTTAGTTTGCTTAGCCTGTATTTTTCTATTTTTAATATTATAAGTTCTTTTCATATTCAGACCTTCTTGACTATTTAAATATAGTATAATATATCCAATATAATATACTATAGTAAATATAGTATATTATTATACTCTTTATCAATAACTTCTCGAAAAAATAAATTTAGTAAGGACATTTTATGCAACGATTCTCATTTTTATCCCAGAATCTGTCGCTTTCCTATCTTGACTCTGGTGGGGAAGGGGAAATTCTTATTGCTCTACATGCACATATGATGGAAGCTGTTACCTTTAATCCACTTGCAACTATTTTACAGCCTCATTGGCGATTGATTTCTCTAGATCAACGCGGCCATGGATATAGTGATCATGCTTCGTCTTATACCAGAGACGATTATATAAATGACTTATGCTTGCTGTATAAGCATTTAAAAATAGAAAAAGCGGTTATTCTAGGAAATTCATTAGGCGGTGTTAACGCATTTCAATTTGCAGCGCGCTATCCCAAATTTGTACGTGGTTTAATAATAGAGGATATTGCAGCAGAAATTGAAGATGACATGAGTTTTTGCCTTGCATGGCAAGGTATTTTCAGCAGTAAAGAGTCACTTGAAAATCGTATTGGCTCCCGATTTTTACCTTATTTTCAAGATTCTATTCGTCAGGTCGAATGTGGTTGGCGTCTTGCTTTTGACCCGTCGGAAATGATGGCATCAAACCGCGTTCTTTGTGGCAATCATTGGGATGACTGGCTTGCTTCTGATTGTCCTGCATTGCTTTTACGCGGAAACGAAAGTCGCATTACAACGCGGGAGCAAATGGAAAGAATGACTGCCCAACGCAACAATACCGAATATCTAGAATTAAATGCAGGGCATGTTATTCATCAAGATAATTTTAAAAACTTTGCTACCGCATCAATTGAGTTTTTGCAAAAACTCAATTGATTCTATTTCATCAAATTATTGACTATATAAAAATATAATAATAGCTTTTTTTCAAAAAAATTTCCGACTATAGAAATATAATTTAAAGAAAAAGGTTAGTAATTTGAGTAATAAAAATTTTTCATTAAAAAAATGGTTTTTGCTATTAATGATAGTTGTTCTATCAAATATATTGATTTTAGGAACATTCAGCGTTTTTTCTTCATTTATATCAAATGGATATATTAATAATTTAGGGAACAACTTCTTTCCTTTGATGAAGAATACACTATTAGTAGATATGGTTCATGATGGACTTAGAGGAAATGTAACAGATGCTTTATTACTCACGTTGACAAATGCTCCACAATCCGAAAAGGATGAAGTATTAAAAGAAAATCAAGAAATAATTAAAAAATTTAAAGAATATATTGAGAATATCGAAAAATTGCCTTTAAAAGATGACATAAAGGATTCAATTAAAGAAGTCATTCCCATAATAAATAAATATCTTGAAACAAGCACTTTAGTGATTAAATATTCATTTTCAAACAATAAAAAAGAAGCTTCATTACAGCAAGAAAATTTCACGAAAATTTTTAAAAAACTTGAATCAGAATTAGAAAAAATTTCAAGCAAAATAGAAAAAGAAACAGACATTGAAATTCTTAACTCTAATAGTATTTCTGGTAAATTAAAAACAATCAGTATAATTTTAATGATTTTATTTGCATCTATAAGTATGATATTTTCCTATTATATAATATCAAAAATTTACAAAATGATAAATCAGATAATAGATGATTTATTTTTACAAAGCAATAGTATTTTAAAAAGAGCTGTTGAAATAAAAAGCATATCACAAGATTTGAGCTCTAGTACTATTCAACAAAATGAATCATTACAAAAAACTTCTGCTGCCGTTCTTGAAATTAATTCAATGATTAAAAAAACCTCCGAAGGATCAGAGCAGTCCACAAAAATGTCAAAAAACTCTGAAATTGCAGTAAAAAATGGAGAGAAAATTGTTTTTCAATTGATTAATTGCATTAAAAAAATTAAAAATAGCAACTCTGAAATAATTAGTCAGGTAGATCATGGAAATAAAAAAATTAAAGAAATAATAAAATTAATTTCAGAAATTTCTGCAAAAACAAGTGTAATTAATGATATTGTATTTCAAACTAAACTTCTTTCTTTTAATGCATCCGTAGAATCAGCTCGAGCAGGAGAGCATGGTAAAGGCTTTTCAGTTGTTGCAGAGGAAATTGGCAATCTTGCAAAAATAAGTGGCGAAGCTGCTAAGGATATTAATTTAATGCTTGCAGATAGTATTGATAGAGTTGAAAAAATTATTTTTGAAACAACCTCCGAAGTTGATAAGTCATTTAAAATTGGAAATGAAAATATTGAAGAAAGCAATCAAATTGCTAATAACTGTGCTGTAGTTATGAAGGAGACAGTGGAGAATGTTATTTTAGTTAATAAATCAGTCATTGATATAAGTCTCGCTACAAAAGAGCAAGAATATGGAATTAGTGAAATTGTGAGTGCGATTAATGATCTTGAAAAAACAACAAATAATAACTTAAATATTTCTACAATTTCTGCAGAATCAGGTGTTGACTTGAATATTAAGGCAAATGAAATCACTAAAATCATTGATACATTGAGTTATATGATAAATGGAAATAGCTATAAAAATTCTAATTAGTTTGATTTCATGACTATAAAATGACAGGTGAACAAATTTCACTTAAAATCAGGCTGAATCCAATTAATATTACTAAAAAACAGAATTGAGGTGAATATTAATATTGAAAATCAATTTATAAATATATTTTTGGAAGAAGCAATTGAGAATTTAGCTTTGTGGGAAATAACTTGCTTAAATATTGACAAATCTAATTCACATGAATCGCTCAATAAACTCTTTCGAATTGCACATAACCTAAAAGGTTCATCTGCTTCTGTTGGATTAAATCAATTTACTGATTATATTCATAAAGTTGAAGAACTTTTAACATTTATTAAAAATGGTGAAATAGAATTTGATGAAAATGTTTTAAATCTATTTTTCGAAATCCATTCCATAGCTAATGAATGGATATTATCAATTCAAAATGATCCCTTTTTTGTTCATAATAATATTAATAATAGTATTGATAAAATAATGAGTTTATTAAAGAAAAGCGCTTGTGAGAATAAAGTTAATACTATATCTCAAGGTTTTGAGATATTTAATAAATTAGATAATAAAATTATAGAAAACAAAGAGGGAATTTTAACTTCAAAATCAATAGAAATAAATAATAATGAATTAGATAAAAAGAAAAAAACTGATGAATATTTAAAGGTAAATGTAAATAAACTAGATAATTTAATTAATTATATTGGAGAAGTTGTCATTGATCAAAATATTTTAAAAGAAAAATCGATAAAATATTCACTACCACAGGATATTAGAAATATTATTTCGCAAATGGATAAAAATATTCAAGAGTTACAAGAAACTACGCTATCACTAAGAATGATGTCATTAGATCAACAATTTCAAAAGATGAATCGAATTGTAAGAGACCTTTCTGTAAAACAAGAAAAAATTATTCATTTTCAATCATTTGGATCTGATGTGGAGCTAGATAAACTAATTGTAGATAAGTTAACAGATCCATTGACACACTTAATAAGAAATGCAATTGATCATGGCATTGAAAGTAAAGAAGATCGGATAAATAAGAATAAGCCAATCGAGTGTTCAATAGAATTAAGAGCAATGCAAGAGGAAGGCAATGTAAAAATTTCTTTAAAGGATGATGGAAAAGGGCTTGATGAGAATAAAATATTAAATAAAGCAATCGAAAAAGGAATTATTGAATCAAAAAATAATTTAACAAAAAAAGAAATTCAGAGACTCATCTTTAAGCCCGGATTTTCTACCAAAGATGAAATTTCTGAAATTTCAGGAAGAGGAGTAGGTCTTGATGTTGTTAATAATGTTATTTTAGAACTAAAAGGAAGTATTGATATTGAGACCGAAATTGATATAGGAACAACTTTTATTATTTCATTACCTTCATCTTTATCTATTATAAAAGGATTAATTTTTAAATCAAATAATCAACTATTTGTAGTTCCTGAATCTCAAATATCAGAAATTGTAGATCATAAAAAATTTAAAATTGAAAGCCGAATAAATGGTAGCGAAGTTTTTACATTAAGAAATGAAATAATTCCCATAATTTCATTAAATAAAATCCTTAAAAATAGTTCTTTAGATTTAAATATTCAGAGTGAAAAAAATGGAGTATTAATTCATCATCTAGGTAAGAAATTTTCTTTTCAAGTTGATGAAATTATAAATACACAAACAATTGTACTTAAAAGATTATCTAAAGAACTCATTGGTATACCTGGAATTATTGCTACTACCGTCTTAGGAAATGGGGAGCCAGCACTAGTCCTAAATCTAAGCCAATTGATTAATATTTGGAGTTATAATGGAATTCAATGAAGACGAAAATAAATATCTCATATTCAAGATATTAAATGAAGAATATGCTTGTAATTTATTACAGATTAAAGAAGTCATTAAACCTATTAACATAAAACCCGTTCCTTTTATGGTTCCATATTTCAAAGGAATTATTAATTTACGAGGTAAAATTATAAGTATAATTGACTTTAGAATTAAAATTTCACCAAAATTTATTGATAAAGAAAGCAATGGAACCATATTAATTGTAGAAAACTATAATTTAAGTATTGGAGTTATTGTTGATGATTTAGTTTCTGTTCAAACAATAAATAACGAAGAAATTCAAAAAAATAATGAAATGAAGTATTCTATAGATATAAAATTTATTATTGGAAACTATATTTTAAAAGAAAAACCAATAACTATTATAGACTTACTTTCGTCAATTAGTGATGAAGAATTGAAGTTAATAAATGAAAATACGAATTTTGCTATAAATTCATAAGGAATTTAATATGAAAAATAAAGTTTGGACAATTAGAAAAAGACTTTGGACATTGTCATCACTCATGATTTTACTAATATTCCTTATTGGTTTAATCCCATTTCAATTAAATAAATTTTACAATGAGAAAATTAATAAATTCTCTACCGAAATAATTCCTGCAATCAAAAATGTAACAATTGCAGATATGTTTCACGATGGAGTTAGATCAAATATATATGGAATAATAATGGCTTCTGATTCAAAAAACTATGATAAATTAAAAGAATTAGCCGAAGAAGGAAAAAAATTCAAACAAAGTTTTTTAGAAAATTTAACCGCTATTAGTTCTTTAACTTTAAATAAAAAAATTCATGAAAATTTAAACTCAATATTAATAGATGCAAAAAAATATAATGAATTATCTGATAAAATCACCAAACTGACATTAGAAAAAAGAAATATAGAGGCTCGAAGCACAATCACGCAGTTTAATGAAATTTTTAAAAAGCTAGAAGAATCAATTTCTTCAATTACAAATATGATAAATGAATATTCAGATGAAAATATTAAAAATACAAATGATTACGGTAAAAACGCTTTATATTTTTTAATTTTCACATTATCATTGTTTCTTTTAGCAGGTATTGTTCTTTCAAAATTTGCAATTATAAAGCTTAATAATAGCTTAAATAATTTAATATTGGGACTTAATAGCCAATCACACTCAATTCTTCAAAGAGCAAATAGTTCACAGAAAAACTCAAAAGAACTTTCCGATATGACAATGAAGCAGGCTGCAGCAATTCAACAAACAGCGGCAAGCATGGAAGAAATGAGTTCTATGCTAACTCAAACTAGTAAACATTCTTCACATAATTTGCATATATCGGAAGAGGGGCAAACTAGTGCTCAAAAGGGGAGAGAATCCATAGCGCAAATGCTTTCAGCAATGGATAGTATTCAAGCTTCAAATATAAAATTGGAAGAAATTTCAAATCTCATCGTTAAAATAGCTAATAAAACAAGAATAATTAATGAAATTGTATCTGAAACAAGATTACTGTCATTTAATGCTTCAATTGAAGCGGCTCGTGCAGGAGTGCATGGAAAGGGTTTTGCCGTTGTCGCAGAAGAAGTTGGTAAGTTAGCATCAATGAGTGGGACTGCTGCAAATGAAATAAGAGAATTACTCGAATCTTCTACTATTGAAGTTGCGCATGTTGTTACTGATATTCGGGAACGTATTATAACAGGAAAGAATATTTCTAAGGTATGTGAATCTTCATTTGATAATATGGCTGAAATACTTTTTAAGATTAACGAAGGAACTAAAATTATTGTTTCATCTACTACTGAGCAAGAAACCGGAATGAAACAAACGACAATTGCGATGCGAGAAATCGATGAAGTTACTCAAAGAAATAGCGCTATAGGAATAGCTCAAGCTACTGATTGTCAATATTTAGCCAGTGGAATAAAAAATATCAATGAAATAATTTCAAAATTAAGATATTTAATTATTGGCAATATAATTTCAAATAATCAAAATGAAAATCAAACTACTGGCTATAAAATTGATTTTAAAGACACTCAAAAAAATAACTTTGATGATTTTTACTCCTCAAATACAGATAATGACAATAAGCAAATTAATGCAGCTATTATATCTGATAATATGCCAAACAGAAATGATTCTAGATGGAAGGCATAAATAAAAATGAAAAAAAACGATAAATATTACGATAAAATTATAAAAGACATAAAAAATATTATACAAGTTGAATTGAACAATGAAAAAATTGAACTTGCTATTAAAAAAATCGACTTGAGACTTAATTTATTAAACTTTAATAAAATTGAAGATTATTATGAATATTATTTGAAAAATATAGATACAGAAATTAAGAATTTAATATCTGTATTGACAAATCATACCACCGAATTTTTTAGAGAACCTGAACATTTTGACTTTTTGGCAGATGAAATATTCCCTGAATTTATAAAAAAAAATAAACCTATTCGGATTTGGTCAGCCGCAGCATCTATTGGAAAAGAAGTATATTCAGTCGCTATTTGTTATATAGAATCTTGTTTATTTCTTGGAATAAAATATGAATCAATTCCTCCCATTGAAATTATAGGAACAGATATAGATGTATTATCAATTGAAAAATGTGAAAAAGGGATATACTTAGCTTCTGATATTGAAAAGGAAATGGGAAAGGTATTAATTCAAAAATACTTTGACTATGGCACTGATGAACTTGCAAATTATGTTCGAATAAAGGATTCTGTTCATAGGTTATGCAAATTTAAAGTTCATAATTTATTAATCAACTCCGAAGAAGTGGGAAAATTTAATATTATATTAATTAGAAATGTAGTTATTTATTACAAGCGAAAAGAAATTAAAAATATTATTTTAAAATTAGTAAATAATTTAGAAAATAATGGTTATTTAATTTTAGGGCATTCAGAATCACTAAGTGGCCTCGATGTGCCATTTACTCATTTAAAAAATTCTATTTATTCGTTAAAATCAGAAGAAGTAAATGATTTTACAAGGGTTTTTGTAATAGATGATTCTTTAACGATACGTGATTTTTTAAGAAAAATTTTAACTAGAGACGAAAATTTTTTAATTATTGGTGAGGCCGAAAATCCTATCGAAGCCATGGAAATATTAAGCTCAATGGAGCAACAACCTCACGTTATAATTCTTGATATAAATATGCCGCAAATGAATGGAATGGAATATTTAGAACATTTAAAAGATAAACCACATCCACCCATTGTAATTATGAGTTCAATTGGTTTTGATGAAGCGGATAACGGAATAAAATGCTTAGAATTAGGAGCTTTTGATTACATTGAAAAACCTAGCGGAACTCATTCTTTAAATGAAATAACAAATATTAAAAACATAATAATTCAAGCAAGAAATTCATTCAATGAAAATTATTTTATAAATAGGAAAACTATCCGTCATAAATATTTAAATAATTTACCAAAAAACATCTCAAAACCTGATTTAATAGCGATTGGTTCTTCAACTGGAGGAGTTGAAGCTCTTCAAACAATTCTCTCACAATTGGATAAAAAATTCCCTCCTATTGTAATTGTTCAGCATATTCCAGAATATTTTTCTCTAGCTTTAGCAAATAGATTAACAGAATTATGTAATTTTAAAGTTTATGAAGGGAGAAACAATCAAATTCTCGAGCCAAATTGCGTATATTTGGCTCCAGGAGGAAAGCAAATGAGAATTTCTGAAGAAAGTAACAAGCTCATTTTAGAAATTAATGATTCTGAAAAAGTAAATATGCACAAACCATCAATTGACTATATGTTTTATTCAATTGCGAAATTAAAACTTGAAATTAATATTTGCGCTTTAATATTGACAGGAATGGGTAATGATGGGGCACGAGGATTAAAAGAATTATATAATAAAAATGCGTTTACAATTGCTCAAGATGAAGAATCTTGTGTTGTTTTTGGAATGCCTAAAGAGGCAATCGCTTTAGGAGGTGTTCATCAAGTAGCATCATTAAACGAAATTCCCAATATTTTAAAAAGAATTATATAGGTTATAATTTTATCCACAAGATGCATTATATGTTCCAATGTGCCATAAAGGAACGAAGGAATCATTATAAATTACAAGATTTCCATCATTTTGCAATCTGAGAAAGCCATAGGCACCAGATGTTTTAGTATCCCAATTTATAGGGTTCCCCGCACTATTTAATAATTTGAGATCTCCCCCATAATTTATGTAAAGCTGTGTTGCGTTTGAATTAAATGTTCCTGAACTCCATATAACCGTACCAGATTTATTTACAAGAACAAGATTGCCCTGATCTCGAAATCCAAGGGTGAAGCATCCATTAGGAGATTGTAGAACCCGACCAGCAGTTAATGTTTCACCTGGTTCTAATATTGACTTCGCTTCTGCAATAAAAGGGACCGCAAATATAACTGACAGCATGGCTAAGCGTTTCATAAAAATTCCTCTTTAAGTTTGATTCCTGAGAATTAAATATAACAATATTTTTTATGAAATATGAGTCAGAATTATGACAATTGATAATATAAAAAAAATTAAAATTTTTTTTATATATACGGAAATTCATATATTGACAAAATGAAATGTTATTTCATATATCAAATTTTTCAAGTATATTTTAAAACTTTCTTTTTGGATTAGTGTGATTTTTTTGACATAAAACCTATTTGTAAATTCTTTCATTTCACATTATTTTCAATATTCTTCACCGTTAAAAATAATCAAGGAGTCATAATGATACTCAGAAAAATATTGATAATTGTTGTCACCGCAACTCCATTTTTTGCAAATGCAATGTCACTTATTCAAAATTATGAAACGGGTAGGCTTTTAGATAGCAATTATGATGGACATGTTTATACATTACCTCAAAATGGAGGAAACTATCAAAAATGGTATTTAAATTGCGACCAACAAAATCTTTGTGTCATTAGAAATATACAAACAGGACGCGTCGTTGATAGTAATACCAATGGTAACGCTTATACTCTCCCAGAAAATGGTGGTGATTTTCAAAAATGGTACCGTATTTTTAGTGGCATTCAAGATAGGTATTATTTTCAAAATAAAGCAACTGGTCGTTACCTTGATAGCAATTATAATGGAGATGTTTATACTCTTTCATATAATGGGGGGCACTTTCAAAAATGGTCTATTTATGAGACAAATTAATTTTAAAATTTGAATTGTAAAAAAAGAAAGTCCCTTTATGATTAAGGGACTTTCTTTTTTTTATTGAAGTCTTTGAGACACATAGCTCTAAATAAAATATATAGCTTGAATTTAATAAATAATATGTTAGATTTCAATTACAGATCAAAAGATCTCGTTATCCAAAGTAGGATAGCTATGATGAGCATACAAAGGAATTCTCATTAAATTTAATTATTGAATACTATTATAATTTTATAATAAATAAAAATTTAAAAATCTATATATATTAACTAATAAAAGTATTTATTTTTATTGGTAAAAAATTTCAATAAACATTTAATATTATTTTAATTCACTTTTGAGTTTTAAAATAATATATTAAATCAAAAAATGGAGTATATTTTATGAAATCAAAAATCATCATAACGGGTTCTCTCTGCTCACTTTATTTTCTTATAGGAAATGCTTTTGCCTATGCTAGCGAAGAAATCAATTGCGAAGTCGAATTTAAAAATAACTCTTCAGTAGACTTTGTATTAAAAGATTCTTTAGAGAAGTGCCTATTAAAAATTGAAGGAAAAAATCTTGAAACGGCAATAATTATTGGTTCTGCAACTGCAAGTGGTCAAATTAAGCATAATCAAAAGCTTGCTCAAGAACGTGCTGTAACAATAGGAAGAGTGATTCACTCAAAATTCCCAGATGCTTCTATAAAAGAAATATCGAGTGGAGTTAATAAAAAAATGGGTAGAAAAATAGAAATTAATTTTCTTATTAAAGATGAATCTTATAAACAAAAAGTCATGGAATTATCAAAAGAATTAGAAAATTTACAAGCAGTAAATCAAAAAGAAAAACTCAAAATAGAAGCGTTTGAAGAACAACAACGCATTGCTTCTATAAATGATAAATTGGCTCAAAATTCCATAAATGAAAAAGAAGAGAATAGCTTTTTTAATAGCAAACCCAACTTTCGCGTAGCTCTTAGCAGTGGAATAAATTCGACCATGAAAGGTCCGCATCACAACTATTTTGCAGCCGGAGGTGAATTTGCCTGGATCAACCGAAACACTCTTTTTCGTCCTGAAGTAGGCGCAAAATTTATGACCTCTATTGATGGCGTTTCTATTCATGATCAAGACGTTTCTAGAGTGATGAATGCTTATGGCTTTCTAGGAGGGGGTATCGCCTTAAAAGGATTTGTAACAGGAGCACGACTGCTTTTAGGAAATGAATGGATTAATATCGATAGCAATACTCCAAAAATTAATGAATTTGCTGCGGGAGGAGAAGCTCGACTCGGATATGAATGGGAAAAAGGATTATCCTTATTCGCGAGTTATGGACGTACCGAGCGCATTCAAATGATAGGCTTAGATGTCGGCCTCAGCTTTTAAAAAATTTTTTAGAAAAAGTTTTCATTTTTCATGATGCAAGAATAAATTAAATTATTCTTATATTTAAATTCAAATTATTAGGAGTTAATATGACAGATTCATCCTCACCTTACATTTCTAAATTAAAAGAAGTCACCCATGAACTTCATCTCATTCAAGAAGAAGTAGAATCTAAAATTCATGCAAATCAGACGGAATATAAAGAAGATCTCGCAAAATTAAAGGAAACAATAGAAAAAACTAAAATGCACTTAAAAGAAAGTCTAGATTCTCATATTAAAAATAATGAAAGTGAAACTATTTCTGAAAAAACAGAGAGAGAAAAAGTTTTAGATTCTTTACTAATAGGTATTGATACAGTTAAACCTTTTTTTGAAGAAATACTCGATATATTAAAAACACCATCGCAAACATTAAAAGACAATATTGATATTATGACCTTAAAAATCAAATTAAAGTCTATTTATGCGCGCATTTTTATTCGCGAGCAAAAAAATAATATTATACATGCGATAGAAGTTGCTAAAGAAAAATTAACTTCGTAAATATAAATGAAAGCTTTGTCTCCATTATATTTTTTTTTCTATCGTGCTAAAACCGAATGCAAATCCCCAACTTCTCAAGTTGGGGATTTGCAATTTCTTAATTTTTATTCCTTAAAAATTTCAATGAAGCATAATTTTTGACAATATTTCTGACACAATCAAATATTTTGTTTAAAGTTTTTAATAGGATTTTAAATTATGAAAGAAAATTAATAAGGAGATTAAAATGAATACTTCAAAAAACAATAGTACACATATCATTATATATAGATTGATATCGTTATTTTTTAAAGCGTGTTTTTATTTTGCTCTTATAATGCCATTATTTGCTAATTCTACTCCAATTGGTAAATACTCTTTTGATCAAAGCGAATCTAAAATGGAGTTTCATATTAATAATTTCGGCGTTTTGACGGTAGATGGTAAGTTTAAAAAATTTTCAGGAACAATCATTTTTAATCCAAAATTTGAAAAATCCCAAGTAGAAGCTAGCGCTGAAATTTCCTCCATAGATACTGATAACTCTTCTCGAGATAAACACCTAAAAAGCATTGATTTTTTTGATCAAGAAAAATTTTCAAAAATGACATTTAAAAGCAAAAGAATAGAAGGGAATATGGAAATTTTTAAACTCATAGGAGATTTAACAATAAAAAAAATTACAAAGGAAGTTATATTTTCTGTCGAAAATAAGGGAAATATAAATAGAAAAGAGGAATTTAATTTTATTGCCCAGACAGATATTAAGCGAAATGACTTTGATATAAAATATGGTTCAACAATCTCAGATAACGTGAAAATTAAATTAGAAATACATGCCGTGAATTCAAAAAATTCTTCACAGGGTAATTAAGATACCCTATAATTATTTAAAAAATAAAATATTTATATAAATTGACATATTATCCTAAATTATATTGGCATTATTGGTTTAAGAAAAGACGACTTTCCAATATGGAGTCATCTTTTTGTAATAAATATTTTTTTAACCTTTACTCGCAAAAAATGTAGTTGGAACTTTAAAAAATTCAGTTGCATGTCCTTCAAAAATCTCATTTGAGCTCGCTGCAAAAATAAACCAATCATTTGATTTTTTGCTTCCTGCTTGAGGATATAAAAAATCGTTTCCAAATGCTTGGACACAATTTTTTTGAATTTTTTGAATTTTTTTCATTCCTCCTTTAGGTATAAAATAATAAATATAAGAAGAATTATTTGTTGATTTCTCACCCCATTCACGTGACGCCCTCCTCTCACTGAAGTGAGAGGCTTCCCGTAGGAGCGCAACGTCCTGCGCCGAAGTTGAAAATATTGCGAGCAGCGTTGATATCTCTATCATGAATTGCTTCGCATTCTGAGCATTTCCAATTTCTTACGCCAAGCGCAGATATACCTTTCGGCGCACTTTCAGGGATTACTCCACAGTAAGAGCAAGTCTGCGTTGACCATTTCTCAGATACTTTTTTTACAACCATACCATGCCTTATGGCTTTATAATGTAACATGGTTGTAAGTTGACTCCATCCCGCATCAAGAACTGATTTTGCCATTCTTGTTTTTGCTAGTTTTGACGCAGAAATATCACCAACAATTACTATTTCAGAAGTACTACAAATCTCATTTGAAACTTTATGAGAAAAATCTTTTCTTTTATTCTTAATTTTTGCATGAAGATTTTTAACTTGTTTTTTCTTATGAGCTCGTTGATATTTTGCAAGTCTTACTTCATATTTTTTTGTGAGGTTTTCCCTATCATATTTTATACCATCGGAGCATATCGCTTTATCTTTTAAGCCAAGATCAATTCCAATCTTTCTTTCACCATGAGGTCTTTTATCTATAACTTCACATTGAAAATTTACATACCATCTACCCCTAGAATCTTGACAAAAAGATCCTGTTTTAATATTTCCAAGAAGTTCTCTATGCTTCCAAAAGCGTATTTTAATACCATCGTAGATAACAACATCATTAACTATTTTTATAGTTTGTCCATTAAATGGTATCCATCCAAGAGATTTTCTGCCTCTCCATTTAAGCTTTATTTTTTTAAATTGTTTCCGTCTCGTAACATACTCATCACTTATTGCCTGTATTGTTTGTGAGTTTATTGGAAGTTCTTTTGAGGCACCTTTTGTTAATGGTCTGAAATCATATTTTGATAAGAATTTACCACGTTGCTTAATTGCATTAAATGAAGTTTCATTGCAATAATTCCAAACAAAATTTGTAGCTCTAGCAAGTTGATTTAATTTGTTTGCAACGTTTCCATCTTTTACCCGATATGAATATGTAAGCATTTGCTTTTCAGACTTCACAAAAACTCCTTTTCGTATTAGTAAGTATACAGGAGGATTTTACTATATGCAAGAATCTCATGAATTTAGAACTGGAAAACATGCAATATATGAGTTATATGTACATTTAGTGTTTACACCAAAGTACAGAAAAAAAATATTTTCAAATGTGATGTTAAATCGATTAAAAGAAATCATGCATGATAAATGTTTAGAAATGGGAGCGAAGTTAATTGAGTTTAACGGTGAGCTAGATCATATTCACTTTTTAGTAAATTTCCCTTCAAAATTATCCATCGCAGAAATTGCACGACTTTTAAAAGGCGTATCGTCAAGACTTATTAGAAAAGAATTTTGGCCACAAATAAAAGATAAATTATGGGGCGATCATTTTTGGAGTCCCAGTTATTGTGCTGTTACTGCCGGAGGAGCTCCTCTCGAAATAATCAAAAAATATATCGAAAATCAAAATAGACCTACTACAGAAAATCAAAGAAAAATGAGTAAGGTTGCACAAAAAAGATGGAGTCAAGGTCATACGCAACGATAGAAAGCGTCGCACGCTTTGCGGCTCCTTTTCTATCTTGCATATTCTCAATTCTCGCCTTCATTTCCTTATGGAAACTTGGCTTTTTCAGTTCGCATTCATCCTCTTGATGAATCCAAGAGGGTTTCTGCTCAGTCGAGCTAAAACCTTTACATATTCATTATTAAACTTCAGCCATTTCCAGTTTTTGTCTTTATCAGCACAATAGACAAAAACCTCATCTGCCTTTGCAATAGAATTAGATAAAATAAATATAAATAATAACATATAATTTAAAAATATCTTATATTTCATAATATTTCCTTTATTAAAATAGCAATAATTTTTTATATTTTTCATTTTATTAATTTAAGCTATAGTTGTCAATTACTTTTTGATAAATAATTGTTCATATTATTGGTAATCTTGATTCCATTAAAAAAATATGGTAGAAAGAAGTTGCATTTTTTTAGTAGATAATGATTACAACTTGCAGTGTCGTTCTGAAGTGAAAGAGAAATAAAATTTATCAAATAGGTTCATCCACAAATAGGAAAAATTTGAATTACTAGCGAATGAATACTTAGTATCAAATTTTGAAGAAAAATGAATAATATAAAAAATACAAAGATTTTTTTTTCTTGTGGCTCCAATGTAGGATGTACAAAATTCCGTCCGTCGACAAATATTCGAAGAATCTCTTGGGCGCCAACAAAATTGTGTTAATACTTATTTTATTTACTTTAAAAGTAGAAATTTAGACCCTGTAAATCATATTCTTTTTATTCCCACATTTTCTTCAAATGATAAAAATTTATCTATAAATCAACGTGTCAGTTTTGTTTTAAAAGCTATTCTTGATCAAAAATCTTCAGTAATAAAAAAGATTACCAATAATTTAATTAATAATCTATAAAAAATATTGACAAATTTAATTAAACTATTAATATATAATTATAAATTTAATTTTCCCTAATAAAGGAAGCAACATGGAATACAAAATATATTTGCTCCCTATTTTTACATTTATTTTATTAGAAAATTATGCTATTGCAGATGAAGCTTTTGCTTTTTGCGCAGATAATGAAAAAAATTGGGGATGGCTTATACATAATGATGACTATGTAAAGGTTAAAGGTGTGTGGAGAGAAATGCAGACAAATAATTCTACTTATTTTTATTATTTTATTCCTAATGAAGGAATGGACAAAATTATAGAGATACAAAAGGATTGCGTAGAATCATTTGGAAATGATTTTATATATCCTCAAGCAGGAAGCAAAAAATCAAATGATTGGTTTGTCTTTGCAGCAAGTTCATACAAAATTATTGACGGATATGTAACTGAATTTTCTAAATTTTCACCTGTGTTTTATGCGAGCAAGGGTTAATATAAGTTTATTAAATGTATACACCTAATAATCATTTATTAAAATAATATTTTTGATACCTTATTATAAAGCGTAAATTATATATGACTTTTATATTGTCAATTTCACCTATAATTATTTTGATATTCGTTTTATTCGTTTTCAGATTATCTTTAGCCTTATCAGGTTTTATTGTTCTTATATATACTATGCTAATGAGTTCTATTTCTTGGTCTTTACCTCAAATGTATATTTTAAGTTGTCTGCTCAAAGGAGCATTTATTTCTTTAGATATTATTTTAATCATATTTGGGGCTATTTTCTTTTTAAACTACCTCACTCAAGCAGGCATAATCCAAGTCATTGAACAGCATCTTAAAGCTTTATCACCCGATAGGAGAGTTCAGGCTATACTTATTGCTTGGCTTTTTGGTGCTTTTATTGAAGGTACTGCAGGTTTTGGTACTCCAGCTGCAATAGTTGCCCCCTTTTTAGTGGCCATTGGATTCACTCCGATTCTTGCAATATTAGTTTCATTAACTGCAAATAATGCATCCGTTATATTTGGAGCTATTGGAACACCGCTACGAATTGGATTTGAGGGATTAAAAACAACTGATGTTTCAGTTTATGCTGCTTTGATCAATTTAGTAACAGGAATGATAGTTCCCTGCATGATATTAGCTTTTGTGACAATGATCCATAAAAAAAATCGATTGAAAAATTTTTTAGAATGCTTGCCTTTTGCTTTAATTTCAGGAGTAAGTTTTCTAGTTCCTTATTTTATAATATCATTATATGCTCCTGAGTTATCTTCTATACTAGGCTCAACAATCGCTTTATTTTTAATGACAATCATTACTAAATTTAAAATATTAGTACCTAAAAATATTTTTAGATTTCATGATGAAATGTTATTTGATAATAAAACTAAAAAAACTCCAATTTTTTATGGAATTTATCCTTATATTATTTTATTATTTTTATTGTTATTTGGAAAATTATTTTTTCAAAATTCAAAAATTTTCAATGTTAATTTACCCGCTGGATTGTTTCATTCTGTTCAGTTATTTAATCCAGGAATAGTATTTTTAATGACTATATTAATTACATTATTTTTTAAACCTATTAAATATGAACAATTTAAAATTTGTATAAATTCCTCAGTCAAACCATTATTAAATACAGCTATTGCCATTTTTTCTGTATGCTCTTTGGTTCAAATCATGGTCATTACTGGCAAAGGAGTATTTGCTTTACCAGGTATGTTTCAAGAGATCGTTCTATTTTCTAAGTCAAATTATTTCCCTTATTTTTCCACTTTAATTGGTGCCTTTGGCGCATTTTTATCAGGAAGCGCAACAGTTTCAAATTTAGTATTGGCACCAATTCAATCTCAAATCGCTCAGCAAATATTTTATTCCGAAGAATGGATTCTTGCGTTTCAATTGGTAGGTGCAGGAGCAGGCAATATGATTGCACTGCAAAATATTTTAGCAGTGCAATCCACTGTTGAATCATCTGGAAAAGAAGCAGAAATATTATTAAAACTTATTATTCCTTGCATTATTTATATATTGCTTGCTACTGCAGTTGGAGTGATTTTGTCAAATATTTTTATTTTACATTAATATAATTATTGCAGAATAATATATTTAATTTTAATAAATTAAAACAAAACATTGACTCACAACCTAAAATTTTCCGCGGCGAACTCCTCAAAGACAAATAAGATGCTTAATGGAATAATTAAGAAATTTTTAATTTCAAATATTGGCGATCTTCCTCTTTATAGGTATTTATCATTACTAATTTTATGGGATTTTACTTTAGTGGATGAACATGTTTTAATTAATTTTCATAAATTATTTCATAAAGACAGCCTAATTAGTTACTTTAAAAAACTTGCTAAAAAGTTATAAATATTTTATAATCTTGTTGATTTTTTATGTCCATTTTGTTTTTGCTCATTTTTTATTTTTTAATAACCTTTACTTATGTTTTGGAGAAAAAGATGAGTTCTTCAGCACAACCAAAGAATATTCTATTAATTATAGCAGACCAATATCGTCATCCAGGTAATATCACCAATTCAACAGATGGTTTTGATAATCATTTAAAATCTATTCTTGGTTTTCAAGGTGATATAACTTCTGAAAATTCATATCAATCATTCTTTCCAGGATTAATACGATTGCGGAAAAACGCTGTCGTATTAAAAAATCATATGATTGCTTCAAGTGCATGTGTACCAAGTCGATCCGTACTTTTTACAGGACAATATGGAACTAGGACAGGATTAACACAAACAGATGGAATCTTTAAAAGTGGTGATTCATTTCAATTTCCCTGGTTAAAACAGGATGGAATTCCTACATTAGGTAACTGGATGCAATCCGCAGGATATAGAACTCATTATTTTGGCAAATGGCACATATCTCATCCTTCTGTAGAGTCATTAAAAGAATTTGGGTTTGATAGTTGGGAACTTTCTTATCCCGAACCTCATGGCTCTCTAGTTAACAATTTAGGTGTATATCGAGATCCTATTTTTGCAGATAATGCTTGTCAATTTTTACGCCGTGAAGCTCTCGGTTCTTCTTACAGTGTTTCCGTTGCGAGACAAGAACAAATCAATCCCTTAGATAACACGCCAAATCCAGCAGAAACCCCTCCTTGGTTTGCCGTTGTTTCCTTTGTAAATCCACACGACATTGCCACTTATCCTGCTGTCACTGCAAGAGCTCTGCCTAATGCAAGCTCTGATCCTTCAAACAATAACTTAACACAATCCCCTTTAGGGCCATTGTATGTTCCAAGTCAAGGCGATCATTCTGTTCTTCCCATTGGAGGAACAATGTCAATACCTTTGAATGAGAAAGGATTTCCTCAAAACAATTCAGAAATTGTTTCTACCTATAATGAGACATTAAATGATAAACCTTCTTGTCAAAAAGATTATGCATATAAAATGGGTTTAGCTTTAAGTGCTAAAATGGGTTTAAATGAAGCAAAAAATATGGCTCTTAATGGAACAATTACCCCAGATAAGATAACAAACTACGCAGTTAATGTTGCATTAAGAAGCTCGATACCATTTGCTCTTACAGAAAATAAGGAACAAGTTTCCTTAAAATTTATTCAATTTTATGCTTATTTGCACGCACTTATGGATACACATATTAATCGATTATTACAAACATTAGAAGAAACAGGCCAAGCAGAAAACACTATCGTCGTTTTTTTAACTGACCACGGTGAATATGGTGCTTCACATCATATGATGATGGAAAAATGGCATTCCGCTTATGAAGAAATAATTCATGTCCCCGCAGTCATAAAACTACCTTCTTCAATTCAAGCATCTGCAACTTCACAAAATGCTTTAAGAGAAATTAAATCCTTAACAAGTCATATAGATATTTTACCAACAATACTTGGATTAGCTGGAATAACAGAAGAGAAAAGAGCGGAGATAGCTAATAATTTACTAAAAAATCGCCCCATACCCCCTTTACCGGGCATTGATTTATCTACCCTTATTTTAAATAATCAACATGATGGAATCGTAAGAGAAAAAGATGGTTCAAAAAGACAAGGGGTTCTTTTCATAACTGATGATGAAATTACTTCTCCTTTACAACCCTCTTGGCAGTCATATGAAAATTCAAAAATGGAAGAGTTTGAAATTTATAATGCGACTGTTGATGCTGTTCGTAAAGGAACCGTCCCTGGAAAAGAAGTAACAGATTTAACATCAGGCTCTGTCAGACAACCAAACCATGTACGCTGTGTAAGGACTGATGATTATAAATTAGTAAGATACTTTGATCCTAAGGGCTTAGAATGCCAGGAATGGGAAATGTATCATTTAGTAAACGATCCCAATGAAGCTATTAATTTAGTACAAGTTAAAGTTTCTCCACCTGCTCCAAGAATAGATCTTCCTTCTTGGGCAAATGCAGAAACCGTTCAAGAAATGATTAATAGTCTTGTTAACTTACTAAATTCACTTGAAAATAGGAATTTATAATAGGTGAGTATTTTTTATTAGCACATTAAAAAATAAGTACATTGAATGTAAAAAAAATAGCCCGCGTGCAAAAGTAGGGCTTTTTTTTAGCTCGCTTTTTTCTTTGCTCTTTCGCGCGAGTATTTTGTAATGACCTGCCGCATTAATGGCTGATAACCAATTCCATCTTCGCGTGCAAATTCTTTGAGTTGTTCAATAATTTCAATGGGAAGTCTAATAGAAATAGCATGCAGCCCTAGAGAATCATTGATCCTTTTTTCACGCTCTGGTGAAGCTCTTTTTACGAATTCTTCCTCTGCGCCAAGCTCACGATTATCCCATTTGCTCTCATCTTCGAAGCCTTCCTCAACTATTCTTCGTGTATTTGTCATAAATTTTGACCTCCAATTCGTTGGGTTCATAAGCGCTTTTTATTTCTAGATCTCCGTTCACTTTTTCTATAAACACAATTTTAATTTTTCTGCCATCGTCCGTAGTTGATATAATCCAAAGCGTGGGCGGAATCGTTCGATTCTCTTCCCTTGTGTCTTCTAAAAACCGTCCTGAACTATTCCAAAAAGCTTCTTCCAGTTCATACCACTCATACCAATCAAAATTATTCTTTTCCTTAAGTTTTCTCAAAACTCTCGTACTGGTTTTTAGCATTCCTTGCCTCCTGCATTCCTATTGTATATACAATAGGAATTATTGCAAAGTCGATCTAAGCCTTTTTTTGTTGATTTAATAACAATTACAGCTCTTTATATAATTATATTAAACACAATTAAAAAAATGAAAATATTCACACAACATAATGCTAGTTATCATAAGTGAAATATTACGAGGTTCTAATTTAGTTAATTTAGTAAATTTAATTATATAAATTTATATTAACATTACTAAAATTATAATTAATATTAGTAATGTTATATTTCGATTATGAAAAAGTGACAAATTTAAACCTTAAAGAGAAGCTAAAAAATTTTATGATTTTATAATTTAAATAATAATTTTAAGTTAATTCAATATGTTATATTTTTAAGACTGAGGACACGCCCTAGGTGCCATAACTCGAATTAGAATTAACGACTCCTTTTTAGAAACCAATTCCGCTGTATTTTTCTTTCTTTTAAATCTATATATATTTATTTACTCGATTTAAGATTTTTGATTATGAAATAAGAATAGGAATAATATGAAAAGACTTAGATTTATTTTTTCTGATCAACTTTCGGAAACAATATTGTCACTAAGAAATATTACAAAGGATGATACTATTTTTTTATGCGAAGTGAGTGAGGAAGCCACCCAAGTAAAGCACCATCCTAAGAAGCTTGCTTTTTTATTTGCATCCATGCGCCACTTTGCCGCCGAACTTAAAACTCAAGGTTATCATGTACATTATGTAAAGATAACAGATCATGACAATACAGGCAGTTTGAGTGGAGAAATCAAACGTGCCGTTCGTGAACTTAAAGTGCAGAAAATTATACTTACTGAGCCAAGCGAATATCGCCTTAAAGTTTTGGTGGAAAAACTGCAAAAATCTCTTGAAATCCCTATTGAAGTTCTTAGAGACAATCGATTCTTTTGCTCTAAAGATGAATTTAAGAAATGGGCTCATGGAAAAAAACATTTTAGAATGGAATATTTCTATCGTGAAATGCGAAAAAAATACCAAATACTAATAGAGCCAGACGGCACTCCAACTGGAGGAAAGTGGAACTATGACAAAGAAAATAGAAAATCTCCAACAGAGGAGCTCACAACTCCAGGGCGTAAGAGTCACAAGAAATCTGCGATTTTAAAAGAAGTCCTAAAATCTGTCGGTGAAAAATTTTCTGATCATTTTGGAAATTTAGAACCATTTCATTATGCAGTAACGCGGAAGCAAGCCCTCATCGAACTTCACGATTTTATAACGCGCCTTCTCCCGTATTATGGTGATTATCAAGATGCGATGAAGAAAGGGGAAGTTTATCTTTACCATTCTTTGTTATCAACCTACCTTAATGTAGGACTTCTGCTTCCTTTGGAAATTTGTAAACTTGCTGAGGAAGCCTACAAAAAAAACAAAGCACCTTTAAATGCCACCGAAGGATTTATTCGTCAAATTCTAGGTTGGAGAGAATATATTCGAGGAATTTACTGGCTCAAAATGCCTGAATATGCTGAATTGAATTATTTTGAAGCAAAAACTCCTTTGCCCCATTTTTATTGGGACGCAAAGACTAAAATGACTTGCATTGCAGAAGCTGTTTCTCATTCAAGAGATCACGCTTATTCTCACCACATTCAGCGCTTAATGATCACAGGTAATTTTGCGCTTATATCTGGGCTCGATGTAAAACAGGTTCAAGATTGGTACCTAGCCGTTTATAGCGATGCTTTTGAATGGGTAGAAATGCCTAATACCCTTGGAATGGCTCTTTTTGGAGATGGCGGAATTGTAAGCAGCAAACCCTATGCGGCAAGCTCTAATTACATTAATAAAATGAGTAATTTTTGCGATCATTGTTATTATAATCCTAAAGAAATGACTACTGAAAAAGCCTGTCCCTTCAACGCACTTTATTGGGATTTCATGATACGTAATCGTGATAAGTTGGATAAGAATCAAAGATTGCCTTTTGTTTACAGTACGTGGGACAAATTTGATGAAGAAAAACAAAAAGCAATAAGAAATAAAGCTGCTCGGAGCTTATTGTGTATGAAAAATCATGAAATTTAAAACTAAGAATGAATTTATTGAGACCCATTCAATTGCCAAAATTAATTTTAGATATATTAAAAAAAAAGAGGACTTATCATTAATTTGGTTGTTTTACTTACTCAAAATCACCCCCTTCCAAAAAGCAATTCGACCTTTAATTTGCTCAGCAGCTTGACTGGGATTTGCGTAATACCATGCAGCTCCTTCGTTGATTTTTCCTTTTACGACGACATCAAAATAATTTGCCGTTCCTTTCCATGAGCATACAGTTGTATTTGATGCTTGCTTAAAAAAATCTTTCTTTAGACTATCTGGAGGAAAATACTGATTGTTATCGAAGAAAAGAACATCGTCACTTTCCGCAATAATTTCGTTATTCCACATTGCTTTCATTTTAAGCCTCCTTTACCTTCCAAAGGGAATTGGTAAACATATTTCTTTCATCGTTAAGATTTTCAACGACACAAAAACCGGCGTAGTGAGCTAATTTTGAAATTTCTTTATCGGAATATTTATAGGAATTTTCGACATGAATGGCTTCACCCAAATCAAACTCAAAGGACTGTTGCAGAGTTTCAAAATAAATATTCTGATTTTTCTTTGAAATAAGAAAGCTTTGCATTGCTCCTACTAAAGGATTATAAACTCCATAATGTGAAAAATGATCTTTAATAAAATGAGCACCCAGATCGGTATTCATTCTCTCTAATAAATTCAAATTAAAGGCGCGAGTTATACCTGAACGATCATTGTAAGCCGCAGTGAGTACGGCAATATCTTTTTTCTTATCGAAACCAATGAGAAGGAAATCATTTTTTTTCATGCAATGACGAATTTCTTGCAGAAGTTGAGTTGCTTCATGAGGTTCGTAATTGCCAATATTGGAACCTAAAAAAAGAAATAATCTGCCTTTATTATTTGTCGGCGATTGAAATGTTCTGTAATCACCTATGATGGAATTCAGAGATAAATTCTTAAATTTCCTTAGGCGATTTAAACACTGCTGAACAGCAGAGGCGCTAATATCGACAGCATTGTAATTCAATCCCAAGGATTTCCAAGACATGAATTGTTTGAGAATAATTTCAGCTTTTGAACCATCTCCAGGACCAAATTCCACAATTTCATCTACATGCGAAAATAAAGATTTCAGTTCACTCAGACGAGATTCCAGAATAAATTTTTCTATACGAGTTAAATAGTATTCTTCCTGTTCCGTTATGAGATTAAATAAATGACTTCCTTTTTGATCATAAAAGTATTTGCTGGGAATGCGTTTTTGAGACTGATTTAAACCAAATTTAACTTCAAAAGAAAAATCAAAGTCATGGGAAAGATTCGAATTTGGTTTTTTCATCTCACATCCTTTGCTAGGCGCAAGCCGGTAAAAGCCCATTTCTGATATGGATAAAAAAAATTGCGATAACTTGTTCTGAAATGCGATTGCGGAGTGGCCATACATCCTCCTTTGAGTACCATTTGGTTAACCATAAATTTTTGATTATATTCGCCAAAAGCTCCTTTTGGACGCTGATAACCGGGATAGGGCGTGTAAGCACTGCTTGTCCACTCCCATAAATTTCCTGTAAGTCCAAAAAAGCTACCAACACAATTGTATATAATGGGATGAAGTCTCTCAGACTCAAAAAAAGCAAAGTTTGAATCTAATGAAACTCTATTGTTATAGGACAGTTCCAATTCAAATTCTGTAGGAAGACGAGCGCCAAACCATTCTGCAAAAGCATCGGCTTCATAGTAGTTGATATGACAAACCGGATCATCCAAATTAAGAGGTAAAAAACCATTTAATGTGAATTCAAACCATTGTCCCTCTTTTTGTTCCCAATAGAGAGGCTTAAAATCCTTATGAGAGTTAATATAATCCCAACCATCCGACTTCCATAGCATTGCATTTGAATAGCCTCCATCGTTCATAAACTCCAGATATTCTCTATTATTAATAGGTCGTGTGGCAAGTGCATAAGGATATTGAAAATATTTAAATTCGGGAGCTTCATTATCATAATAAAATTCAAATCGAGAATTTGCTCCGATATTTACCAATCCGCCTTCCAAAGGTAAAAACTCAAGTTCCACAGATTTTGAACTCAAAAGAACATTCTTCGTATTATAGGTACCACCTAAAAAACTATGAAAAATGATATATTTTATATCCATTAAGAGAAGTTCTTGATGTTGCTGCTCATGATTTAAACCAAGAATAATTCGCTTCTTAATTTCACTATCATTATCTTTTAAATGAGAAATAAGTTGCAAAATATGATAATCTACATGTCTTCGATATTCAATAATTTCAGCCACATTAGGGCGAGAGATTTGGCCTCGGGCATTCCTTGACCAATGCTCTCCTTGGCTTTTGTAATAGGAATTAAATGCGATACGATAGAAATCATTTAAGGGAGGATATTCTTTCATAAAGGGGCGCAGAATAAATTCTTCAAAAAACCAGGATGAGTGTCCGAGGTGCCATTTCGGAGGACTTGTGAAATCTGCGGGCTGACTTTCAAATATTTCATTTGAAAGTGGCTTACAGATGCTTTCAGTCATTGTACGTGTCTTGTGAAAATGTTTTGAAAGTGCATTGCTCATTAATTGACCTTACTCCAAAAGAAAAGCGCAAAATTTATTTAATAATCTTACCGTTTACTTGCTTTAAGATCTGTTTATATCTACTACAAAATTGAAGAATGGTTGAATAACTCCATAATTAAATTATTCTATCAAGTTTTATACGATAATTTGTTTTTCTACCATCCGTTCTTCTTTCCGGTTTCATGTTCCCTTTTCTAGGAATGCCTTTAGGGGCGCATGGCATTGGCGGTATTTACCGATTAAAAAAGCCCCTGGCAGAACGCGGGACTATCTCTTTCTACACTCGTGGTAGATGAGCTATCAAAAAAATACTCACATAGAGTTACCCAACTTGTAGTGTTACCTCTGGAGCCAGAAGCAAGCTATTCATAAAGCTTCAGCCTGTTCTCAATCTTGCCTATTTTTTATAAAATATATAGAATCAATGAATTCATTTTTTAATTTTTTAAGTATAATCTATTTATAATGTTAACTTAAAAAATTTATGGAGAAAATTTTATGAATTCATTTTTTTCAAGTATTTCAATAGCTCCAATTTGGCTATGGATATCATTTAGTATTACAATTTTATTTTTGCTATTAATTGATCTTAGCTTATTTTCAAAGGTACATAAAAATAATAATACTAAAATTGCATTAATTGAAAGTAGTATTTGGATTGCTATTGCTCTTTGTTTTAATGCATGGTTTGCATATTTTTATGGTTCTCAATTAGGAATTGAGTTTCTTACAGGATATTTAGTAGAAAAAAGTCTTAGTATTGATAATCTTTTTATTATTCTACTTATTTTCAGCTCTTTTAATATACCTTCAAAATTTCAACATAAAGTTTTATTTTATGGAATTTTAGGTGCTATAGTTATGCGTGCATTATTTATTCTTCTTGGAGCTCATTTGCTCAATTCTTTTCATTGGATTTTATACCTTTTTGGTCTTATACTTGTTGTTACTGGATTTAAATTATTATTTAAATCAGATAATAAAACTAATCAAAAAGAAAATTTATCCATTCGATTATTAAAAAAAATGCTTCCTACTACAGATAATTTACATGGAGAAAGATTTTTTATTTCTGAAAATAGAATAAAAAAAGCAACTCCTCTTTTTCTTGCTCTAATCGCAATTGAAATTACAGACGTTGTTTTTGCTATTGACTCAATTCCTGCTGTGTTTGCCATAACAAATGATGCCTTCGTTGCTTTCTCTTCAAATATTTTTGCTATTTTAGGATTAAGGGCTTTATATTTTGTAATAGCAGAATGGGTTCAGAAACTACGCTATTTAAAGCCAGGACTTGCTGCTATCTTATTTTTCATAGGTACAAAAATGATTTTAATCGATATAATAAAAATTCCAAGTTGGTTTTCTTTATCGGTTATTTTTACTATTTTAATAACTGCAGGATTAACTTCTTGGTACGTTGCAAAAGTTGAAAAAAATAAAACTTAACATAACAAGAGCGCATTTTCACTTCTTTTAAGGTTAAGAGGGTTGACTGCGTATTCTAGAATTTTTAAAAGGACATATTCAAAAAATGAAGTTAGAAAGCGCAGCATATTTATTTGAATCGTCTTGGCATATCTGCTGAAATTGTATTTGATATGTAAACTTCCATTGAAAGTCTCAACAAAACTTCAGTATTATAATCCATTCCACACAGTGCATCATCCTTATTTTCCCATTGAGAAACAATTGAATGATTTTAAGGATTTAAAAGATCAGCGAATTTATGTTGATTCATATGCATATATTTTCTGATAAAATGAACTTCATTACCAGTTAAATATGGCTCCACTCCGCATCCCGCTCCTTTTTATCACTCTCTTAGACATACCCTTATATAGAAAGACTATTGACTGATGTAGCAAAATAATTTTCTACGCAATTATTGAATAATAAATGAAACTTATTTTATTATAATTTCAATTACTTAATAATTAACTTTAAAATTAAATTGACTTTATAGAATAAAATAGCATAAAGAGCATGTGTCTTTTATGATAAAAATTTATTTTTAAGATTTTTAATAATTTACCCTTAAATTTCAAATACTTATTTTTATTTGGTGAGAACTTATGTCCCTTAATTTCAAAATATCAAATTATATCTTAGCGTTAACTCTTCTCTATGGATGCGAAAATAAAGGCTCCAATACAAAGAATAACCCATCTGAAACATCTTCGGTAGCTGAGCCTATCGTAACACCCGAGCCTGTCGTAACTCCTGAGCCTGTCGTAACTCCTGAGCCTGTCGTAACTCCTGAGCCTATCGTAACACCTGAGCCTATCGTAACACCCGAGCCTGTCGTAACTCCCGAGCCTGTCGTAACTCCCGAGCCTGTCGTAACTCCCGAGCCTGTCGTAACTCCTATAATTACCATAAAAGATCAATTACACATTGGAAATTTAAAAGGTAATTTTGGCGAAGTAAAAATTTCAAATAAAGTAAATAGAGTTTTTAATATTCAAAACTTTTATGAACAACCCATTAAAATTAATTCTATTAAATTAATTTCAGATGGCAAAAATAAATCTGTATTTTCTATTAATTCTACACATCCCAGCCTCTCTATAAATGAGCCAATGTGCAAAGATATTATTGAAAATAATAAATTTTGCAAAATTGCAGTTACTTTTGAACCCCAAAGTGAAATAAATGAAAAAGCAATTTTAGCCATAAATTATTCAGTTAATTCAGATAATAATGAATTTAAATTTGAATTATCTGGAAATGGAAAACGTTTATCTGAGACTCATAAAAAACTTGCGCTTCTCGGTGATGAGTTTGAAGAAATTATTCTCACAAAAGAGCCTCAAGCATATAAGTCAAAGAATGATTATGAAAGGAATCATTATTATAATAGACCTGAATTTGACAAAAACCTCATTAAGAGTGTTCTAGGAAAAGATCATTCTCAAAATTTTAATTATTCCGACTTCTTCGATAAACCAGATTTAAAAATATATCCTTTTTTAAAAGATCATAATAAATATTACAAAAGAAGAGTGACGGGCTATACATTTCGAATTGACTCTAGACCCCCAGAAATCCCCTTTGAAAAATGCCCAGATGAATGGAAAACAGGTTATTCTACTGTATCTCGCAATAGTAACGATCTCATATTTTATCCCTCTTTTGGTGTAGGCTGCGGAATAAAAGATGTTGGTGGATTTCTACCAAAATCTACTACCAGTAGAGAACATTTAATCAAAATTGAAGAAATGCTCAAATATTATAAATATAAAACTGGAAAGGATTTTGATTTATCCGCACATCCTTATACTGAAGCTAGCTATAATAACTATATTCGAAATCTTAGCTCTCTTTCAAAGGATAAAAATGATTGGGATTTACAAAAAATCACAGATACTTTGACCGTTTTATTAAATGGGCATTTAAATTTAAGAAAACATATTCGTTCTTACGCTTATTCGTCTTATATTTCAACAACAACAAGTCCTAAATTTCTTCTTGATTTTAATGGAAGTCAACGTAGCAAATGGATATATGCTGTATATGTTGAAGGAGGAATTGATGCCCCCCATGCAGGTGAATCTGAAATAGCTGTTCCTGGTTCTATATCATGGGAAGATGTCATGGTATATGCAGATAAATTTGATAGAAAGTTATATGTTCGAAAAGGATTTAAAGAATTAGATCCCGAAGCCTATGAAAAAATTTACAGAGCATTAAATGATATCATGAATGAAATCCAACTCACATTTCATTTTACAGATGAAGATGAAAAAAATGTAATATTAAGTAAGATTCCTTACTAAAACTTGTTGCTTTAAATAAATTATCAATAAAAAATTCTCCTCAAAAAGAAGGATTTTTTATTTATTAAATCATTCTAAAATACTGTTCCTATAAGCATTTTGGAACTAATAACAATTAAAAAAACAGCAAACAATTTTTTTAATACACTCACAGGCATTGTGT
Source organism: Silvanigrella aquatica (assembly GCF_001907975.1). Classification (NCBI taxonomy): domain Bacteria; kingdom Pseudomonadati; phylum Bdellovibrionota; class Oligoflexia; order Silvanigrellales; family Silvanigrellaceae; genus Silvanigrella; species Silvanigrella aquatica. Next base: position 1,669,504 of record NZ_CP017834.1, on the reverse strand, counting down.
GTGTTAATTTAGCACCTAAAGGAACAAATAAGAGACTCGTAGGAACAATTGCTAAAACAGCGGGCCAATATATATATCCTGTGATCACACTCTCCCCATTTTTTAATCCAATTAAAAAATATCCCAACGTTCCTGCTAAAGCGATCGGCAGTCCACAGGCAGCGGATGTGGCAACGGCATTGCGCATAGGAACACGGAACCATAACAATAAGGGAACAATTAAGGAACCGCCTCCTATTCCTACGAGAGCACTCATATTCCCTATGACAAATCCGCTCAAGCCACTTCCAAATTTACCTGGAAACTCTTTAGAAGCTTTTGGTGCTGCTTGGAATAAAAGTTGTAAAGAAATGAATAATAAAAAAATACCAAAAATAATTTTTAGTATGTTATTTGATAATGAACTTCCTACATAAGCTCCTAATAGTGTTCCTAAAATCATACCTGGCGCTAACATTTTCACTAAATTCCATTCAATTGCATTTCTCTTTTGATGAGCGCGAATCGAAGAAAGAGCGGTAAAAATAATTGTCATTAAAGAAGTTGCTAAAACAACTTGCATTACATTATTTTGATTTATTTGTGGCTGACTTTGAAAAATCCAAAGTAACACAGGTACAAGTACGATACCCCCACCAATTCCAAGCAATCCCGCCAGAGTCCCTGTAAATGCCCCTAATACAAGCAAATAAATAATTTCAGTCATGTTAATTTAATCTCTTTTTTTAATAAAACAGTTGTAATTTTCCGTCATCAGTTTATTCATCTCTGATAGAGGCATCACATTTTTATTTGAAACATCCTCCCAGTTATTTTCCACCATCGATTTCATTCTATGCATCATAGCATAAGAGGAAGTAAATAATAAAGGAGCACTTAAATTCATAATATTTACGCCTAAATTTTTAAAATATTCTGCTGAATGTTGTTTTAATTTCCCACCATCGACAATATTTGCCATAATGTAAGCTCTTTTATTTACATATTTAATAACTTCTATTAAATCAAATTCATCAATTCCATCAACAATAATTATTTTTGCACCTACTTTTACAAATGCTTCTAGGCGCTTAAATGCTTCATCATTTTTTAGAGATGAATCCGTACGTGCAATGACTTGCATAGGATATGAGCTTTCAAGTGCTATGGATAAACGATCCACTGTTTCTTGCAAAGGACGTACGACTTTTGTGGGAATGTGTCCACAAACTTTATCGTCTAAGGTTTGATCTTCTAATTGAACGGCAGATACACCTAGATTTTTTAATTCTGTGCATGTTCTTCTTAATTGTTCTTTGCCACCTAATCCAGAATCAATATCACATGTTAAGTAAACATTTGGATTATTTGCACGAATGATTTTTGCAGCATGAATAATTTCATTTGAGTTGATTAATCCCATATCTGGCCAAGCAAATTGAGAATAGGTATAACCTAAACCACTAATAAATATTCCTTTAGTTTCTGGGAAATGTGAAGCAATGGCAGCGGAAGCGGCATCATAAACACCTACATTTACTAAAATTGATCCTTCTTCTAAGAACTTTAACAAAGTAATACCTGAATATTGCTGATTTAATATCATAGATTTTTCCTCTATTTTTTAAGTGTAAGTTTAGGTTTTTTAGACGATATAAATGAATAAAAAAAAAGTCAATTAAATTAATAATAAAATTTATCTAAATTAGATTTTTTTATATTTTAAAAATAAAATTAATAATAAATTTTATTTTTTATTAATAATAAAATTTAAATAAAACTTTATTTTTAAACTAATCAAAACATATTTTTAAATAATTTAAAAAAAGTACTCAATATAAAAAATTTATTTTAATTTTGACTTTATTTTTAAAATTGATATATAGAGTCGGCCATCATACAAGTAACAAAATAAATAGAATGGCATAAAAACATATAATCAAATTTTATAAACAACTTTTTATTTAAATTTTACACTACGGGAATAATATGTCGCAAAACAATTGGCAGCAAAAAATGATCCATACGGCAAAAAAAAATCAAGATAATTTATTTCAATCTCTCAATAATTTAAATTTTATAAGCAGAAATGAAAAAAAGGTAACACTTGAAGATAATATAGAATACACAGAATTTTTATCATGTAGTTACTTAGGATTAGACCAGGATTCTCGGCTTATATCATCTGTAGGAAATGAATTAGAAAAAACGGGTATTTTATTTTCATCATCAAGAACTCGTTTAAAGCATAAATCTTTTGATATATTAACAGATTCTCTAAATAATATTTTCAACGCACAAACAGTTTTCTTTTCTTCAACACATTTAGCGCATTTGGGATTGATTCCTCTTTTGGCATCTGGGGAGCTTCCTGGATTTCAATTTTCAAATACAAAAATCGCTTTTTTATTAGATAAAAGTGTACATGCCTCAATAAAAATAAATAGAGGAATGATGCAACAATTTGGATCTGTTGAACTCATGGACTTTTCTAATATAGAAATATTAAAAGAAAAAATGTCTCAGTTAAAAATGGAATCCATAACTCCTCTCCTTTTTTCAGATAGCGTATGCTCTATGGGCGGAGTCATGGATATTGTAGAATTGCTCTCACTCGCACAAAAATATGATGGATTTTTATACTTAGATGATGCGCATGGTATGTCTATATATGGAAAACATGGTTCAGGTTATGTGTTAGATCAATTTAATCATGTTCTTCCTGAACGCCTCTTATTAGTGACTTCACTTGCAAAAGGTTTTGGAACCTATGGTGGAGCTGTTGCTTTACCAAATACATTAGCCACTGATTTTGTAAAAAAATATTGCTCAACTTATTTATTTTCTGGACCAGCCATAATTCCTTTAATTAATGCCAGTATTGCCTCTGCAAACATACATTTATCTTCAGAGATCACAACGCTACAAAATACTTTACTTGATAAAATAAAGTTATTTGATAAGTTATGCAATATTGGAAAGGATAAAACGCTAAATTTTGGCATTAAGTCCCCAATAAGAGGAGTATTTATTGGTGAAGAATGTAGAGCAATTCAAGTTGGAGTTGATATCAAAAAATTAGGTCATTTAGTTAATGTCGCAGCTTATCCAACAACAAAAAGTGGAAACTGTATTTTACGCATATGTATTTCAGCCAATCATACAGATAAGGAAATTTCACAACTGTGCAAAGCAATAAACCAAGTGCTGAACTAATCGATCTCAGCATTATTTTAAAACGTGTGCCCGGTTATGTTTATTGGAAAAATATCAATTCTATTTACTTAGGCTGCAATGAAAATCTAGCTAGAATTGGTGGATTTAAATCATCTGATGATATTGTCGGAAAAACGGATTATGATTTTAGTTGGGGACTCGCGGAAGCTGATAAATTTGTCGAAGATGATCATTATGTGATTCGGACTGGTAAGGTACATTTTTCAGAATATACCTTACCTATCCTCAATGAAAATGGGGCTTTTATGACAGTATTTACTGAAAAAAGCCCCCTTTATGATAATAATGGAAATATAATTGGTATATTAGCCATTGCTGTTGATATTTCGGATCGAAAAGAAGCGGATCGCTTAAAATTTGAAAAAGAATTAGATCAATTAAAGTATGCTAATGCAATTGAATTTCAGAAAATTGTAGCTCAAGGCGTTCATGACATTCGCTCACCAGTAGATGCCTTACTCATGACAATTAAAACTTGTACTGAAATACCAGAAGCAACACGACTGGTTATTCGTGAAGCTTCAAATCGTGTTCAAGACATTGCGGAGCATTTATTAAACAAGTTCAAAAAAATTGCTTTTAAAACATTAATAATTGATGAACAAACAGAGCCTATTTTTGTTTCTGTCGCTTTGAATCAAGTTTTATCTGAAAAAAGATATCGTTATCAAAATTTACCGATTACTTTCAAATGTAACTTTAATGCAAATAGTCTTTTCTCTGTAGTAGTTATTGATCAAAATCGTTTTAAAAGAATGATCTCAAACTTAATTAATAATGCTGTTGAATCAATTGAAAAGAAAAAAGGAACTGTTACGTTACATTTAACCTCACATAATGGTTTGATAACAATAAAAATTCAAGATACGGGCATTGGCATGTCACAAAATTTTGTCAAAAGTATTATGTCCAATGGAGTCATAACAAGAGGAAAGCAAAAAGGACGTGGAATTGGTCTTTTTCAAGTTAAAGACACCATGTCTTATTATAAAGGACAGCTTTTAGTTAATTCAAGAGTAGGTGGTGGGACACAAATTATTTTAACGCTACCCGAAACGGAGACTCCATCTTGGTTGGCTAAAGAAATCTCTTTTAATGAGAAAGACATTATTATTATTTTAGATGACGACCCCACAATTCATAATGCTTGGAAAATAAAGTTTCAAAATTGTATAAAAAATATTCAATTAAAACATTTTAATTCAGGTGAAAATGCACTAGATTTTATTGAATCATTAACAATAAAAGAAAAGAAAAATATTTATTTACTTATTGACTATGAATTACTCAATCAAAAATATAATGGATTAGATTTGGTAAAATTAACAAAAATAAATCGCTCTATTCTTGTAACAAACTTTATTTCTAATGAAATTATCAATCATGTCCAAGCTCTTGAAATAAAAATATTACCTAAGTCATTAGCTTCAGAAGTCATTTTAAAAATCACAAATTAACTTTTCAAGAAGGTAACCTTATTTTAAAGAATTTACGTAAATATTATTTTTCTGTCCAAATTTAAAATTTGTCGTTATTTTTAAATAATTTTCTTCTGCAAATAAAACATGATATATTTTATGAAACTACGTGGAGGATGATATTATGAAAAAACTGAAGCTTCTTACATTAATTTTCCTATTCATAAAATCTCAATGTCTTTTTGCAAATGAACTATGCCCTCACCCATGGCAAATTGGAATTTATGCAAATTCACCAATGCAAGCCTTAATCAAAGAGAAAGCAGAGGGGTATAATGTTGATATCATAAATGAAATGGCCAAGCGTGTGGGCTGCAAAATTTCATTTTCTGAAATTCCGTGGGCTAGGCAATTTGTTGAAGCAGGATCTGGTAAATTAGATTTTATCTTGGGCGGCGGTAAAAGACCCGATAGAGAAAAAATTCTTCACTATGCCCGTCCCGACCTCAACGTCCCATCCGTAATCATCTTTAAAAAAGAAGACAAAAACTTTAAATCATTTAAATTAAATCAGATCATGACTATGAATTTAAAAATTGGAGGTCTTGTGGGATCACAATACAGCGATGAATATGAAAAATTAATGAAAAACAAAGATTTTGCCTCAAAAATTGAACATTCTACTAAACACGAAAATCTTGTCAATAAATTTAGGGCTAAAAGGATTGATGGCTTATTATTCGGTGAAATCACTTCTGCAAAGAATTTTTTAAAAGAAGAGTTTAATAAAAATAGTATACTCATTTTTCCTCTTACAGAGAATGATTATAGTTATGTTGCCTATAGTAAAAAAACTTTTACTATTGAAAATGTAAAGACATTAGACGGCGTATTAAAAAAGATAATTAACGATGGCACGCAGCTTAAAATTATGAAGAAATACTTTTCTGAACCAGAAATAAAAACGCTTTTATCTGGTATAAATTAAAAGCATAAAAAATGAGTTTTCTATAAGTCAAAATATCGTCACTTTTTCGACCACACCTGAACTTTGATTAAGTACTTAAAAAAATTTTCCGATTTAAAGAGCAATATATTAACATATACTGGGAAATGACATGGCAGGCTCTGAAGAAAGCTTTTATGGTAAATTTAAGATTCTCATTGCTGATGATCAATCTAAAGCAGCATATTCTGATTATTTAGCACTTCAACATTCTAATATTTTTATAGTTTCAAACGTAGGCAATATCGATGACATGAAAAAATTGTTAGAACTGGAAAAATTCGATGTTGTTATAATGAATTTTAGTTTTAAAAACAATCGTGGATTATCAGAAATACAAAATGCAAAAAGAAAAAGCTGCAATAATAGATTGCGATTCCTCGTCATTAATAGCTATAATGAAAATGGGAATAAAGAAACAGCATATCAAAATAATGCTGATTTGTACATTGCGCGACCTATTACAAGTGCTAATCTAATTCAAGAAATAAAAAACTTGGCAAAATACGAATACCGCAAAGCAGAACGTGTTAAATGTCATATAAAATTTATTGCAACCTATAATAATGAGAAATTTGAAACATTTGCAACTGATATTTCTGTGGACGGCACACATTTATTAGATGAAGATAAAAAAATAAATCCTGAAGTAGGTCATGAAATTGAAATGGAATTTATTATCCCAAAAACTTCAGAGACCTTCAAATGCTTTGGAAAAATTGTGCGCCTTACCAAAACAGGATTTGGACTTCAATTCAAAAATTTAACAGATCAAGATATTATTACATTAAAATATGGTATATTTTAATAATTTATTATAAAAATAATTATTTTTAGGAATATAAACTCATATGAAAAATTTAATATTGATCATAATATCATTTTTCTTCTCATTAAGAATCTGTGCTATCGAGCCCGATTCCATTCTAGGAACATATTGGTCTCATAAAAAAGACGCTCAATTTCTAGTCTATAAAGAAAATTCTTTTTATTTTGCAAAACTTACATGGCTTATAAAACCTTATACTGACATCCATAATCCTGATGAAACATTACGAGCAAGACCCTTATTGGGCTTGATAGTCGGAAAAGATTTTATATTTAATGGAATAGATACTTGGAAAAATGGTGAATTTTACGACCCCCACTCGGGTAAAACTTATAAATGTTATATTATTTTAGAAGATAATGATAATGAAATGCATTTACATTGCTACGTTTTTATATCTTTATTTGGAAAAACTGAAATATTAATAAGGGCAAATAGTTCTGAAATTAAAAAATCTCAATAATTAGTTTCCAAATGTAAAAGTATAGATTTCCAATCTTGAATCCGTCCAAATCGGGCAATAAGATACATTAGAATAGCTGAACCAATAGCAAAAGCAATTATGGTTAAAAAACTACTTAATGATGTTTTTTGTAAAATAGATTGAACAATAACTGTTGCTAAAATAGTTCCGGCACAAGGAGTCCAAATTAAAGCAACAACAGCTCCAAAAAAAACACCACTTGCAAATCATCAATGAGGATTTGCAAGTGGTGTTTTTTTTGTTACCTAAAATTGAAATATTTTGCGTTAAATTTGAAAATTTTTCCGATAAAAACGATGACATCATAATTCTTAAAAATTATTTTGTCAAAAAACAATTTTTAAGAAATCTAAAACAAATTTTTTATTTTGTCATTGCTTCTTTCTTGATAGGATGGCTATCGTAACATTTTTCTACGTCTTCTTTTGAAAAATGCTTTGATTTGCAAATTGTACAAACATATTTTGCACCATCACGTTTGTACTTTTCACTTTTAATTCTTTCTTCTTTAGGATTCATACTCATGACGAAGCCCTCCTTTAAATAAACTATCGGAAGACTTTTACTCATCTTGACACTTGTTTTTGAGAATTTTCAAATTAATCAATAGAAAAAAACTATAAGCTATTGTTTTTTTAAGGTTATTTTTCCTTCTTTGCTTTCTAAAATAATTGTCAAAGTTTCTCCCCAATCAGTTGTAAAAGCTTTAAATTCTTGGGTAAACATCTTGGACTGGGGCTTTTTTATATAACAGTTCCAGACACCCGGGTTCAAACCCAGCCCCTCATTATAAAAATTTTGTCCCCAATTATATTCATACTGCGCGTGAGGAAGAATTGGATTTGTTTTGAGAACAATATTATGATTTATATTTCCTAATTGACATTTCATTTCTATAGCTAGATCTGTATTATTTATAATTTTCCATTTTGTTGGAAAAGATGATGACAAGGCATTTAATGGAAATATTAAAACAAATAGTCCTAAAAATTTTTTAAGTCCAATCATCAAAACACCTAATAAATAAAAATTTTTGTCGAATAAATAAGACTCTTAATAAATTTGCCTTACTTAAGAGATTTATAATTTAATAATCTATTTTATTCAATATAAATTTGTTCTTTAATATGAATTTCGTTTAAAAAGTAAGGATCATGTGAAATAACAATAAGCGTACCGAAATAATCATTTAAACTTTGAGCAAGAATAGCAATTGATTCAAGATCTAAATTATTTGTAGGTTCATCTAAAATCAAAATATCAGGAGCATGAGTCATTGCAAAAATGCATGCTAATGATGCACGTAAACGTTCTCCACCACTTAAACTTTCTGCAGTTTTAAATATATCATCACCATAAAATAAAAAGCGCCCTGCACGCACTCTCACTTCATGATTTGACATCTCATCGGGAGCAAATTTCTTTAAATTTTCAAAAATGGTAAGATTTTCTTGAAGAAGAGAGCACCATTGATCCAAATAAGCAATTTTTTTTGAGCCTAAATAGATATCACCAACGAGTGGATTTTTCCGACCTAATATCAGATCGATTAATGTTGATTTCCCTGCTCCATTTTTACCTTGAATAGAGACACGAGAGCTTCCTATTATTTCAAAATTTAAATTATTTTTCCACAATTTATTTTTACTATTTGAATATTTATAGTTTAAATCATTACAAATAATCATTTTTTTTCTTGAAGGAATTTTACTTAATTCCATATCCACTTTTATTTTGTAATGGTCTCTTATTTGACTGCTTTTAATTTTTAAATCTGACAAAGCTAAATTTGTCTTTTTTTCATGTAAAACAGAAAGATGAGAAGTTGTTTTTTGTGAAATCTCTTTTTTATAGCCTTTTTCTAAAGCAGACATTCCTTCTTTTTTCGAGTTCACTTTTCCTTGGGAGTTTTTTTTAAGCTGATTTTGCTGTAATTCTTGCTCTTGAATTTTCATTTTTTTAAATAATTCATCTGCATTTTTAACTTTTTGTGCTACAGCGTTATCTTCTATGCTACGCTGCTCAACATAAAAATCATAATTTCCACTATAGTATTTCAATCCTAAATTTGAAATTTCAATTATAGAATCCATTTTATTTAGTAGCAGGCGGTCGTGGCTGACAATAACAAATAAAGAATTTTTGGCATCCAAATAATTAAAAAATTGACTTTTAGACTCTTCATCTAAATTATTTGTTGGTTCATCTAAGAGTATAATATTTGATTTTTCAAGCATCACTTTTGCTAATAAAAGACGAATCATTTCTCCACCACTTAAGCTTTTTCCTGTTCTATTTAAATGAAGATGTGCAATTCCTAATTCATTTAAAATAATTTCGATTTCGTATTGAAAATTCCAATCGTCTCCTATCACTACAAAATCAGTTTCAGATGCACAACCCTTTTCAGCACGGTTTAAGGCTTCTATTTTTTGATCTATTTTTAATATTTGCGATAATTTATATTCTGAGTAATCTATACATTTCTGAGGTAAATACGAGACTTTCCCAATAATTTGAATACATCCTGATTTCGCTTCAAATTCCTTTGCAAGAAGCTTTAATAAAGTTGACTTACCAATACCATTTTTACCAACGACTCCTACTTTTTCATTTCTAAGATTGAAATTTATATTTTTAAGCAATGGGGTATTGTCAGGTAATACATAACAAAGATCATGTACTGAGATAGAAGGAGACATTAATATTACTCCAAAATTTTTTATATATTTTTGTTATTCAAGATTACGGTTTTTGAAAAATGAGAGAAGAGTTTTTAAATATTCATGGCACCCTTGAAGATGAGTTAACAAGTCTAAGAAAATTAGCGATAAATTATTTTTTAAGAAAAATCAAGAGTTTTCAACGTTTTTTTTTAAAATAGGATTTTATTCTTATTATAAAAGTAATAAAAATCATCTTAACTTCAAAAATGAACTTAAAAATAAAGGAAATTGTTTTTTTTTCCTGAAGTTCGCCTTCACTATTAGGAAAATGTACATAGGTTTTAATCTCACCAATTTCATCATATTTTTCTTTTCCAGTAACAAATGTGATTTCTCCTTCAAATAAAATTTTTGAAAACGCCTGTTCTGTTAATAAAAGATATTCTTTTTGATTCACTTTATTTTTTGATAATCTGTGTAATGTGATTACATCTAATCCTGAAACCTCTTGATAACCTTTAATATCATAGGTTAAAATTTTACCTGAATGTACAATCAGTTTGAGTTTTAATGTCTGAATCGAGGAACAGCATGGACAGCTGCACATAGTAACAGAATGAAGATTCTGTTTTTTTTGCTTGAAAGATTCAAATAGTAGCATTAATTTTTTTTTAATAAATTCAGTATTTATATTGATATCTTGAAGTAAATAGAAAAAAATCGCATCACCTTCTAATTTTGCAATTTTTAAAGGTTCATTTAATTCTTCTATAACCGCATTTAAAAGTTCTGATATGATAAATTGCCCATGAGACCAAGTACGACTGTGAATTTTCACATACTGCGTATAACCGCTGATGTCGGCGAAAAAGAGAAAAGCCTCTTTTTCAAGAGGTGTTTTATAGAGAGATTCAAAATAATTCATAATTTCCAATAATTTTTATGTTAAAATCAATCTAAATTTATAGTTATTTTATCATTTAAATAATCTATATGTGTCAGTATCTTGACAAACTCAATACTTTTTTCAAGAAATTCAGATTAGAACTCGATATTTTTATAAATAAGTGTCATTTTATTATCTTTTTCAATTTAATCAATTGAAAATTTTATATCATATAATAAGAGTTTTATCATAAATTAAAATATGGTGAATTATGCCAAATACTGTCATTGTTTTAGATGATACCGATGAAATTCATTTAATCACAAAAAAAGTTTTAGAATCCATTGAATTAAAGGTTATATGTTTAAAAAAGCCTGACGATCTCATTCCTCAAATATTAGCAAATATACATGATTTATCTATTATTTTATTGGATATTTATATGCCTGAAAAAAATGGCTTTTCAGTCATGCACAGCATAAAAGATCGTTTTCCAAAAAGAAAATTTAAAATCGTATTTTTTACTTCGATTAAAGATAAAAAATATATCATGCAAGGAATGAGCCTAAAAGCCGATGGCTATATTATCAAACCATTCCAAATAGAAGAGTTTAAGGATAGAATAACAAAATTAATTAATGAGAAATCTTTTTAAGATTACATATCTCCCTATTATAAAAAGAAAAATAAGAGTTAATACGATTCGATATTAATTCCTTTTTCAATACGCGGCTCAGCCCCATCATAATGAATGACTTTACCTTCAGATTCAATGATTGTCGCAATATTTACGGGTCTATTCCAAATTTTAAAAATATTTTTTAAGGTCTCAACAGCCCAATCTATTTTTAAATCCTTCCCTTGATGCTTATGACGTAACAGCAATTCACCACGATTTCTATAATTTCCATCTACAACATCAATAATAGGTTGACCAAAATTAGTCATAGAATCTAATAAATCACGCTTGATCGTTTTAAAATCGCGATCATGAATGATAGCTTGACCTGATCTTCTGTCTTGCACCCAAGTAAACAATTGCGCATCTTCGCAAAAATCTTCGTCTAAAAATTCATCTAGAAAAGTAATGTCATTATGGTATTTTCTAATTTCAAAAAGTTTTTCCATGCCTTTATTTGTATTTTTATTCCAATTTCTTCTGACTTGGGGATCATCACACAAAGTATATTCTAAACCGAATTGTCCTTTATTCCAGCGTTTTTCAATGTGTCTCATCATTTCAACCCCCAATTTATAGGGATTTAATCTTTGCCCCGACATTTGTACAACACCAGCATAGTGATCACAGTAGTCAATGACTTCAGAATCTTTTAAAACAAGTTGTGTGAGGATTTTGGAATGCCAATAGACAGCCCAGCCTTCATTCATAATTTTTGTTTGTCCCTGAGGTGCAAAGTAATAAGCTTCTTCCCTAACAATAGAAAGCACATCTCGTTGCCAAGAGTTTAATGGTGCAAAATCAAGTAAAAATTTTAAGACATCCCGGATAGAACTTTCTGGAAATTTCTTTTCTTTTTCTTTTTCTAATATTACTTTCGCTTGTTGCTCTTTAACGTAACTGTCGGGGTTAATGTAACCTTCCATATAGCCGCGTAGAGAAGGCAATTTAGGCACGGGAAGTTTATCAGGAGAGACTAAACTTTCATCATAATTGTCTTTATCTTTTGGTTTGTATTCTCTTCGGATATGAGGTCCGTGTTGATCTATTAAATTTTCAAGTGATAAACAAATATCAATAAAACTTTCCACTTCATCGTGACCTACTTCTTCGATATAGCGTCTGACACGACTGCCATGATTGGCCATTTCATCTAACATTTTTCTATTGGTATGTGAAAAACAATAGTTATTTTTGAAAAAATCACAGTGTCCATAAACGTGTGCAATAACTGTTTTTTGATCAACAATGGAATTGCTTCTTAATAAATAGGCATAACAAGGATCATTATTAATAACCATTTCATAAATAAGCGATAAACCGTATTCATAGCTTTTTGCAATGCGCTCATATTCCATGCCAAAACGCCAGTGGGGATAGCGGGTAGGAAATCCTCCATAAGCGGCAATTTCACTCATCTGCTGATAATCTACCATTTCGAATATGGTCGGAAAAAAATCCAAACCTAAATTACGCGCATGACTTTCAATTTCTGAAACGATATCTTTTAATTCGGGGGTTAATTCACTGGTAAGACGAGGATCCATAACCATAATTATTTCCCCTTTCCTAAAAAGGAACGCAAGGCATTCATAATTCCATCGCGATCTTTTATTTGATGAATAATGACTTTTTCGTTTTGTTCACCATAGTGTTTTTCTAAATCTTTTAAAAATTGCCCACTGCCATAGCGGCTTTCAACTTGACCATAGGAAAATAAATTACTGCTTGGCAATAAAAAATTATCGAGTAAATTCATGCATTCATTGGTATCATTGCCACTCCAGTTATCCCCATCAGAAAAATGAAATAAATAAATATTCCATTCTGCAATGGGATAACTTTCCATTATTATTTTTTCGCATAATTTATAAGCGCTACTAATTAAAGTACCACCGGATTCTTTCGTATGATAAAAAGTATGCTCATCAACTTCTCTGGCAATGGCATCATGAATAATAAATCGAGTGTCTAAATTATCGTAATTATGTTTTAACCAGGCATTTAACCAAAATGATGTCAAACGTACGATTTCCTTTTGCTCATCTCCCATGGAGCCCGAAACATCCATCATGTAAATAATGGCGGCACTAGCCTCAGGTTTTTCTTCAATGCGAAAACTTCTGTAACGTTTGTCTTCTTTAATAGGAATAATGACAGGTTTATCATCCGTGTAATCACCTACACTGATTTGTCTTTTTAATGCTTCTTTGTAGGTTCGTTTAAAGTTACGTAAACTTTCGGGGCCATTACGTAACACACCCTGATATTTATATTTTTTCTGAGTGATATTTTTTTTACCTTTGTCTTCAATCCGAGGAAGACCTAATTCTTCACCCAAAATACCGGCAAGTTCATCCAAGCTTACATCCACTTCCATGCTGTGCTCACCGGGGTTTTGTCCCGCTTCACCCTCACCTGGCTGTGGTTGCCCCTGATTGATAGCATCACCAGGCTCTCCATCACCTTGCCCTACACCCCGCTGCTGGTTTCCACCAAATTCAAAACGAGGAAGATCAATCCTTGGGAGAGGAATAGAAACCTGTTTATTCCCTTGCCTTCCAATGAGTTCACCAGAAGAAATAAACCGTTTTAAATTGTCTTTAATTTTTCCTCTTACGATTTTCCTGAAGCGGTTGACATCGGTTTCCATTTTCATTTGATGAACCCTTCCTTATCAGAAGATATAATGCAAATTCAAAATTAGGAAAACTTATAAAAAAATTAACATCCTGTTAATTTAAATTTCTTTTCACATCGCCGCGGGCAAAAATACTTGCCACAAAATGCAAAGCGTCTGTGGAACAAATATCACAATAACCATAATTTTTGATGAGGCGATTTTTAACCACATCAATTTTTGCTTGTGTTTCTTTATCGACAACGTTACTGACGAGACTTGTTAACTTAATAGTGTCTTTTTGATCTTCAAAAAGTTTTAATTCCAGTGCTTTATGAAGTCGTTCATTGGTTTTATAATCAAATATTTTACCTTCTAAGGCAAGAGCACCAATGTAATTCATTATTTCACGACGGAAATCATCTTTACGACTTTCAGGAATATCAATTTTTTCTTCAATACTTCTCATCAAGCGCTCGTCCGGCTCTTCACTCATTCCTGTATATTTGTTACGAACTCTTTCTTTTTGAGTATAAGCTTTTACGTTATCTATATAGTTACCACATAATTTCGCAATGGCTTCTTCATCTGCAGAAATTGCGCGTTGCACTTCATTTTTAACAATATCTTCATATTCTTGTTTTACAACGGCAAGAAGTTCACGATAACGCTTTTTTGTTTCCTCATCGCGAATTAAACTGTGATTTTTTAATCCCCCTTCTAATTCATTGAGAACAATAAAAGGATTAATACAACCATTGCCACGATCTTCAACTAATGAATTTGATAATTTATCTTGAATATAACGCGGAGAAATTCCATCGAGACCTTCGCGTAATGCGTCTTTACGCAACTCTTTAATATTATCTTCCGTATAACCTGAAAGGGTTTTTCCATCATATAATTTCATTTTTTGCATAACAGTTAAATTTGCTTTTTTAGGCTCTTCTAACCTTGTTAAAATACCCCACATCGCCGCGGTTTCAATAGTATGGGGTGCAATATGAATATGCGGAACGGTTTCAGGATTAAAATCTTTTCTATATATTTTTACTTCTTCTTTTAATTTCGTAATATAAGGAACATCAATTTTCACAGTTCTATCGCGTAAAGCTTCCATAAATTCGTTATTTTGCAATTTACGATATTCTGGTTCATTTGTGTGTCCAATAATCACTTCATCAATATCTGTTTGTGCAAACTTTTTAGGTTTGATTTTATGTTCCTGCGAAGCTCCTAAAAGATCGTAAAGGAACGCGACATCGAGTTTTAACATTTCCACAAATTCAACAATACCACGATTGGCAATATTAAATTCACCATCAAAGTTAAAGGCACGAGGATCGGAGTCCGATCCGTATTCCGCAATTTTACGATAATTTAAATCACCAGTAAGTTCTGTGGAGTCCTGATTTTTTTCATCTTTAGGCTGAAAAGTGCCAATTCCAATTCTGTCTTTTTCTGAAAGTAACAATCTTTTTACATTAATATGATTGCGAGTTAGTTTCTCCCAGTCTCCATTATATTGACGCATAAGTTCATTATAAACATAACGACACGCAGGGCATAATCCACCTTCAATATGAATGCGATCTTGAAAATGTTTGCCTTTATTTAATAAACTTAAAACTTTGCCACGCGCTTCTTCAGGAATCATTTGCAAAGGCTCTTCGTGGATGGGACACGGCATGGTGTCTTCCATTTTAAGTTTGTCATGCAAATTGATCCATTCAAAAGTGTACAAAGCTCCTTCAGTTTGATGCGAATACCACTCCACACCTTTTTTTAGCAATCTTGCAATTGTAGATTTTGCACTTCCAACAGGACCATGAAGTAACAAAACTCTTTTTTCAGGACCGTAACGTAACGAAGCTGCTTTAAAAAAATTAACCAATTTTGAAATGTGGACATCAAGGCCAAAAACAGCATCTTTTCCATTATTCAAAGGATCATCAAAAAATTTATAATGAACTAATTTCTTTTTATGTTCAACATATTCATAAGAACCATAGTGCATAATAATATCATAAATTCTTTGAAATGCGGTGCGGCAAAGTTTCGGATTTTTTTCCACCATTGCTATATAATCTGAATAACTTCCCGACCAATTTAACTCATTAAAAAGTGATGGACTATATACTTCCTTTACAAGCTCGAAAACTTTTTCAGTATGCAGTTGCATGAGACCTCCAAAGAGAGTGAGGGAATTTATACAATTTAGAATATCTCAAAAAAAAGTTGGTCGCAAACTAAAGTCAAAATGATTTACAATTGATATAGAGAACTAATAAGATTTGCTCTTGTTTCTTGTATTTTCAATCTATTAATTTCTCCATTGGTTAATTTTTCGCCACTGGCTTCTGTAAAAGGTTTATCAAGAATTGAAAATTTTTTTAATGTCACATTTCGAGGCAATGACTCATTTACCTTATTTATAATTTCTTGAACTTGTTCCCTTATTCTATCAGGAGATGCACGATAGTCCGCCAGAGCATTATGATTTAAAACAATAAGAGCAGAAAGATAAGGCATTTTATCACCAATAACACAGGCATCAGAAATAATTTCATCTTCTTTTAATAATTGTTCAAGACGCACGGGAGAAACAACAGTGCCACCTAACGTTACAAATAAGTGACGTTTTCTACCTGTGATAATAAATCCAAAGGGAGTCATTTGTGCTACATCACCCGTCTCTTCCCATTTTCCTGCATTTTCAAATGCAGGAGTTGATAAGCGATATTCTAAAGTAGAATGTGCGCCTAATCTAAAATTGACATGAGGGAGAGGAGTTCCAATGACTTTAAAATGCGCTGCATGAAATAAATTACTCGATAACATACCCGCTGCATGTGTTGTTCCATAGGATTCTAAAACAGGTATGCCTAGTTTTTCTAAGCATTTGACGTAAGATTCTTGAGCAGGAGCAAGACCGTGCACGATAAATCGAAGATCTTCTACAGCTTCTTGTAAAAAAGATTGACCCGAAATAATTCGAGAGGCTTTTCGTAACGACCTCTTCATAATATCAAACGCCCCTTCTGGTATTTTCATGGCACGATTTGATGCTAAAAGAGTCTGAATTTTTTCTATTTTTTCACTTAATTGAAATCTAGGATTGCGCACAGAGCGTTTGGCAACAAGATCGATAAAGGAACAAAGTTGATCCATTTCTAAAGAACTTGCAAACAAAAAACTCGGTCGCAATATTCTTAAATTCGTTTCCCAATCGGCATTTGGATTTGGAAAACCAATGATACCATTTTTTAGCATGGCACAATAACGACTGAGATGCGCAAAAGGATTGCTTGGCATCATGAGTTCCATACTTTTCCAAAATATTTGTTTTGGAAATTCCGCATGAATTAAAAAATTTTGAGCTGTAATAATAAGCGCATCGAGCATTAAAATTTCGGGCTTTTGAAATCCATCATGACCAAAGGAAACAAAGGCAAAACGTCCCGGTTTGACATCTCGCCAAGGTGAATCTTCAGGAATAGTAGGATTTGTAACTTTATATTGTTCTCTTACATTATGTTTACTTTGATGTTCTGTATTTAATTTTGCAGGAACAACAGGAGTATTTTGAATTTTATATTCTCTGTAAATACTTAAAAGCGGTGATTCTGGATGTTTGTCTTGAGGCATCCAGGCGGCTGATGAAATATTAAGAACCGGAACAGAAAAGCCATCAAGCTGATTAGCAAGTTCATCTATGTCCGACGCAATAGCAACTCCCTTAAAATAATTCAAACACCATTTGAGATCACTTTTTGACATTTGTGAGGGAGCGCACATGACATCAAGTCCAGCCAAGACGGCACCAAGCATGGCAACAAATGAATTGTAAGAATTTCTTCCAATTAAAATAATACTTTGTCCATGTTGGCGTTGCTCTAAGGGAAGTAGTTTAATCCAATATTCTGTAGCACGACCAATGTGAGCGCAAAAATCTTTTCCCGATAATTGGTGCCAAGCACCATGGCAATAAGTCCGAATTGTTACATAATTTATTTTTGCAGATTGTTTCAGTAATAAATCGAAGAATGCTTCAGATCCTTTGAACATTTGATTTTGAGTTTGATTAGGGACGGCAGACAAGGTAACAGAATCTTTATCATTCATATAAAGAAATCCAATCTAAATCATATCACACCACAGCTAGTCTTGAGTGATGCGGTTTGAGCAGAATAACATTTTTTTTAATATCAAAATATTTTCTTTGGGATCTTACTTGTATTGCTAAATCTACCTCTGGAAAATATCCTGTAAGACTATTTCCATATGTACACCCAGTATCTATGCCTACGCAAATGGGTCTGCCAGATGGTAAAGTTTTTCTAAAAAGGCCTTGCTTTGCATCGTGCCCAAAGACAATTAAAGCAGGACCGTTGTGCAATTCGTGCCAGCGAAATCGTTCTTTTTCAAGGCTAGTTGCCGATTTTTGTGCAAAAGCAGAGATAGATTGATTTAATATTTCAGAACGGTACCCTGCAGGAACAACGATAAGTTTTTTTTCATTTCCTTTTGCATCCCATCTTACGTAACGCGCTGTAAGTAACATGCGTTCCGTTGTTCCTAATAATCCTTTAGTGGCATCAAGTCCGGCATGAACTACGATAAGAGGATATTCTGTTTCCCATTCACTTCTTTTTAATTGAGAAACAACTGTTGTTACAAAGGCGTGTGGTAACGAACAAAGTAAGTCAAAAATGGCTCTTTTATGATAACGAATTAAGTGTAAAGTTTGCTTTGTATGCTCTGCAAGAGAATGAAAGCTTCTTTTTTGCGCTTGTTGGATGGTAGACCAAAGCGCCCAATCGTGATTACCCTTGATGCAAAGCGCAGAATATTCTTGAATAACTTCAAAAACACCCACGGGATCGGGGCCTTTTGTGAATAAATCACCCACGAGCATCAGTTGAAATTTTGGAATATGTTTTTTTGCTGTTTCAATAAGTTCAACCAGCTCGCGCGCGCAACCATGCACATCACCGACAATAAAAAGTGGTAACCTATCCGTTGAGGGAGGTAGACTTTTTATAATTAGGTTATTTGAACTATCCTGCAATCTCATACTCCCAAATAAAGCGAGAAGCCACAGTCACGCATAACCTAACTCCCTGAAGAAGATTGTAGGCTTATGCTTAAGAACTTTCAATAAAAGTTTGTATTTAAAATAACGCTATTTGCCACTTTTACGCACAAACTCCTTAACAATAATGCTGCGCAATATTTCACTGGTTCCCCCGCCAATTTCAATGAGTTTTGCATCTCTCATAAGTCTTTCCACAGGGAATTCCCTTATATATCCATAACCTCCTAAAACTTGAATGGCATCCAATGCTACTTTTGTTGCCATTTCCGATGCGTAAACCTTTGCTGCTGCCGCTTCTTGATTTGCTCTCCGTCCTTCTTCAATGACTTGAGCCGCTTCATAAATAAAAGCGCGAGCCGCACGATAGCCAATGTACATATTTGCTATTTTCTCACTAACCGCCTGAAAGTTAATAATGTTCTCGGAGAATTGTTGACGCTCCTGGGCGTACTTCAAGGAGTGATCAAGACAGGCACGCGCTATGCCTAGAGACATAGCTCCTAAACCCACTCTTTCAATGTCTAGATTTTTCATCATGTGCTTAACAGAACTTCCTTCATCTCCCACAAGATTTTCTGCGGGGACAATACAATCTTTAAATACCAACTCCCCTGTCGGACTAGCACGCATGCCCATTTTTGAAAGTTTTTTACCAACAGAAAAGCCTGCAAAACCTCTTTCTACAATAAATGTAGAAAGATCCATTCTGTCTTCACCCGTGCGCGCATAGACTAAAAAAACATCTGCTATAGGTCCATTGGTAATGAACATTTTTGAACCATTTAAAACGTAATGATCGCCTTTTTTTACGGCTTTTGTGGTGAGACCAATAGCATCGGAACCAGCACCTGGTTCTGTCATAGCCATACCGCCGACCATTTCTCCCGAGATGCAATTTGGTAAATAACGTACCAATTGTTCAGGAGAACCATTTTGTGCAAGGTTATGTACAAATAATAAAGAATGCGCAAGGTAACTTAAACATGTTCCTGGACAGGCATAACTGAGCTCTTCCATTACAGCCGCAACAGAAACGGCGCCTAATTTTGCACCGCCAAATTCTTCTGGACATGTGAGTCCCAGAATGCCCAATTCGCCCAAGCGTCTAAAAATACCAGGCGCCAAGCGTTCTTCTCTGTCAAGCTCATCAGCATAAGGAGCAAGTTCTTTTGCAGCAAATGCTCTCACTGTTTGAATGACTTCTCGAATTTCTTGTGCATTACTATGATAACTCGTCATGATTATTTCCTTCCAAATTTAATAAGCACTTCTTAACTGACTGTTTTGTTTTATCCTGTCTTTATTGACATTCTTATTAACAAAAAACAAATTCTATTCAGATAAGACTACCATAGCCATGACATCGAGTCCTGATAAAATTTGCCCTTGCTCTACAAAAACTTTTGTTACTTTACCGTTGCCTACCGATTTTACTTCCAACTGCATTTTCATAGATTCTACTATAAAAAGCACCTGACCATTTAAAACTTCTTGCCCTTCTTTAACAAGAACTTCAAATACCTTACCTGCCATAGGAGCGCAGATTTCGCCACTGCCTGTAAAATTTTTATGCGTGGCACCTGCTGCATAAAAAGGACATTCTAATCTTAAATATTCTCCAAACAGGCATATTTGAATTTCTTTTTGCGATACGCGACAGGCATGAAATGGTAATCTTACATTTTTTTTGAAAGGTGAGGAATAAATGAATTGTTTCAACGACTGAGAAAAATAATCATGATTTATTTTAGATTGTTGTAATATTTTATTTATGGAATCACCAGCAACATAAAATTTATGATTTTGCGATGATTTAAATATCGTAAAATTGTCATCGAAAGAATTTTGATTGTTAATCGTAACACTTGGAATAAAACACGATTGTTTATAAAACACATCATGAATCATAGTTTTACTACGTGTTCCCTTTAATATCAATGATAAATTCTCTCTAAATTTATAACTGTTAAATAAATTGAATAAAGAATCAGAAATAACTAAAGAATTTAATGAATCAAGATTTTTTGCAATCCAATTTGTAGACTCATGACCCCATAAAAAATCAGAGTGACGAACAATAGATTGTAAAAAAGGAATATTCGTAGTGCATCCCAATATAACAAAATCTTCTAATGCCGTTGAAAGTTTTTGAATGGCCTGCGCTCGTGTAGGAGCTGTTACGATAAGTTTTGCAATCAAAGAATCAAAATTAGAATTGACGCGAGCCCCTTCCCTAACTCCAGAATCGACGCGAATTCCTTCTCCCTCGGGTTCACGATACACCATAATTTTACCTGGTGTCGGTAAAAAATGATTTCTTGGATCTTCAGCTAAAATACGAGTTTCCAGAGAAACCATTTGAGGATCTAAAAGGTGAAATTGATTGGGATCAGGAAAAGTGTCAGGCCATTTCCCTTCGGCAAGATCAAATTGCGCATGAACAAGATCAATTCCATAAGTATTTTCCGTTATGGGATGCTCGACTTGCAGACGCGTATTCATTTCTAGAAAATAAAAATGACCATTTTCATCCATTAAAAATTCTAAGGTACCAGCACCACGATAATTTGTTTCTTTAACAAGCGCTAATGCTGCTTGACCCATTTTTTCACGTTGCGATTTTGAAATGTTCGCAGAAGGAGCTTCTTCAATTACCTTTTGATGACGTCTCTGCAGGGAACATTCACGCTCACCAAAGAACACACCTCCCCCTTTTCCATCACCAAAAACTTGTATTTCAATATGTTTTGGAGTCTCCAAATAACGCTCGACAAACACAGTGCCATCATTAAAGGAAGCTTTTGCCTCTTCGGAAGCACGTTTAATAGCCGTAGGTAAATCCGAGATATTTTCCACAACGCGCATACCACGTCCCCCACCCCCACCACTTGCTTTGACTAAAAAAGGAGGAAATATGTGGCGCTTTTTTAATTCATTTTCCCATTTTGATGTCGGAATTTCTTTTAAATCATGGGAAAGTAAAGCATTAAGAGTAGGAACAGAACAACTTTGAGCTCTTTTTTTAGCTGCTTCTTTACTCCCCATGGCTCTCATATTTTCTGAAGTAGGCCCCACAAATTTGATTCCAGATTTCTCCACAAGCTTTGCAAACTCTGCATTTTCAGAAAGAAATCCGTAACCAGGGTGAATGAAATGTGCCCCCCATTGCAATGATTTTTCCACAATTTCTTTGGCATTTAAAAAACTGGAAACAATAAGGACATAATCTACTTCTTGGCATACCAGAGAATCGGAATCTTCCTGTGTCGCTATTACAGCAATTTGATAAGCTCTTTGCCTAGCAGCTTTCAATATTCTTCGCGAAATTTCTCCACGATTTGCAATCACTAATTTTTTCATTTTGGAATAACCCCTTCACACCAAGAGGGTTGATTTTTTTCAAAAAAGGCTTGAATTCCCATTTTGCCTTCCAAACTTGATCGCGATTCTGCTATTTGTTTCACGGTAAAATCAATTTGTTGTTGATTGGGTAAAGGATATGCATTTAAAATTAATTCTTTAGTCCTACGAGCGGCGAGAGGCCCTGCCATTAAATATTTATGAATGATATTTTTTAATTCACTCTGAAGATCATCTAATTTTGTCACTTTATTCACAAATCCTGAAGACAAACATTCTTGTGCCGTCGATCTTTTTCCAGATAACATTAAGGGCGCCGCATGAGCCACGCCAATTTTACGAATAATATAAGGACTTATAACTCCTGGAACAATACCTAGAAGGACTTCACTTGTTGCAAATTGAGCATTTTCTTCAGCCAAAGTATAGTCAGAACAAGCGACCAAGCCAAATCCGCCACCAATAGCAGCACCTTGAACAACACTGATCACAGGACAGGGAAACGAAGCCAATTTATAAAACATTTTTGCTATAAGACGTGCATCTTCAATATTTTCTGCTTCATTTTTTTGCGATTGATCTTTCATATAAGCCAAGTCGGCACCAGCACAAAATATTTTTCCTTCACCTTCTAAAATAAGCAGACGCATTTCATTTTCATTATGTAATGAACTTAGTTTTGTAAGTACAGTAGAAATTTCTTTGATCATTTCTTCATTAAAGGCATTTCTTATTTCAGAACGGGAAAATATTAATTTTTTCACCCCATGTTGAAAATTCTCAACGCGAATTTGTTTTCCAGAAAAAAATGTTTGAATCATTCTGCATTCCTTCTTACAAGTTCGCCCGCGCAAGCTTTATTTTCAGGAAGTATGGTAGCTAAAAGACTTTCAGGAACATCAACCTCACAACGTAACAAAGCTTGACTGAATGTTTTTCCTTGCGCATCAATCTGCAAGCTCATTGTTCCACCACCACCTAAAGATTCTTCTAAAAGAAAATTAAGCGCCCATAAATTAGGAACAAGGTAACGATGAACTTTTCCTTTACAAAGGCTATGAAACCAATCATTCACTTTTTCATCCGTAATATTTTCACGTAACCACACATAACATTCTGGACTTCTTCCAATTAATCCAATATTTACCGTATCTCCTTTATCGCCACTGCGTGCATGAGCAATTTCCATTAAACACACACGAATGGGTCTTGAGGTTGACATGGCACTAATGAGAGCGGGACTCCACGGATCTAATGGTGGATTTTCAACCAAAGATGTTCCTTTAGTTATTGGCCATTCTAGTTTTTCTTTTTCAAAAACAAGGTGACATTTATCTTCGTTCAATTTTTGTTCATAAATATGAATATTGGGTAGTGAATATTCTTGGGGCATTAATGCAGGCCAATAACTGACAACATCTGATATAGTTGGAGCTCCTCCTGTCACAGCAACACCTGCAGGACCACTTAAAATCATACTGGGCAGTAATTTTCGGAATACATTTAATTTTTCTTTATTGTGATCACGAACAGTCAGTTTTAAAAGAATTTCAATAGCATCGTGCTTATTAAGCATCCCCTTATGAGTACTATCATCACCCACATATTCAGTATTTTTAAAATCAACAGTTGCAGAGAATCCTGCTTTTAATAATTCACTTTGCAGACGTATCCAAAAAACTTTTGCAAACATTTCTGCTTTAGAGCGAACATCAGGACCTGAAATAATTAAAGTACCAGAGCATTTGTAACCATCTTCATAAGCAATGCTCACCTTTAATAAATCAGTTGGCTTGCGCCCTTTTATTCCAGAAACTTTTACTCTTTCTGGAGAACTTGCAGATAATTGAGTTGTAGAAAAATCAGCAATAACATCAGGAGTAATATAACTTTGTGGAGTTCCCATTTCATAAAGTAACTGTTCCCTTATGGTTTGGGTACTGATATGTCCGCCTGTATTAGGATGTTTTGTGACATAAAAGGAACCATCGGGATAGCATTCTACAATAGGAAATCCAATATCGATAAAACTGGGTACTTTTTGCCAATCTGTAAAATTACCACCTGAGGCTTGTGCACCACATTCAATAATATGTCCAGCAACAATTCCATGAGCTAATTTATCATATTCATCTTGCTTCCATTTAAATTCGTGCATCATCGCGCCAAGAGTAATACCCGTATCTGTTACTCTGCCGCACAAAACAATATCGGGTTCATTTTTTAATGATTCGGCAACAGGCATAGCTCCAAAATAGGTATTTGCACATAAAACCTTATCTGCGTATTTTTCAAAGTTTTCTCCTGTCTCCATATTTTTAAAATCTATACCACTGTTTCTTAATTGAGGAATTGCTGTGTAAATATCATCACCATCAATCACGGCAACTTTTAAATTTAAATTTTTCTTACGCGCTAAAGAAAATAATGCTTCCGCACAGGCTCTGGGATTGACACCACCCGCGTTTGTAATAATTTTAATTTTTCTTTTTAGACATTCTTCTAATACAGGTTCCAAGGCAAAAATAAAATCGCGCGCATAACCCGCTTGCGGATCTTTAGCTCTTTGTTTTTGCAAAATACTCATTGTTACTTCTGCTAAAAAATCAATGGATATATAATCTAACTTTAATTCACCATAGACTTGTCTGCGTAGAGCATAAGGATCATCACCCCAATATCCACCAGCATTAGCAATACGAATAAACTCTTTTTTTGACATTTTTGCTTCTCCAAAAAAAAGGTGAATATTTTTTACATTCTAAAAATACCTGTTTTTGTTTCTTCAATAGGCGAATTTAAGGCGATTGCTAAACTTGCTGCAATTACAGAACGCGTGACGCGCATATCGATGACACCATCATCCCATAACCTGGCTGAAGCAAAATAAGGATGGCCTTCTTTTTCATATTTTAAGCGAATCGGATTGGCAATTTCTTCAATTTGTAAATTGGTTAATTCTTTTTGTTCACGCGCCATCTGATCTTTTTTAACTGTTACCATAACTTGTGCCGCTTGTTCGCCACCCATTACAGATATACGACTCGAAGGCCAAGTCCATAAAAATCGCGGAGAATAAGCTCTACCACACATTCCATAATTCCCAGCACCATAAGAACCACCTAGTAAAAAAGTGATTTTTGGTACTTTAGCTGTTGCCACAGCATGCACCATTTTAGCACCATCTTTTGCAATTCCTGCACGTTCATATTGGGAACCAACCATAAATCCTGTAATATTTTGCAAGAAAACAATAGGAATTTTTTCTTTGACACAGATTTCAATAAAATGCGTTACCTTAAGTGCGCTTTCACTAAATAACACACCATTGTTAGCTATAATACCGCAAGAAATTCCTTCAATTGTGGCAAATCCTGTGACAATGGTCTTTGCATAACGTTCTTTAAATTCAAAAAAACGACTGCCATCTACAAGGCGTGCAATAATTTCTTTAATATCAATTTGTCTTCTTAAATCGCGAGGCCATAATCCTAATATTTCGGAAGGATCATAACTGGGCTCTTCATATGATCTTTTTTCAATATAAGCTTGCTTACGATAACCTAAATTTTCAATAATATTTTTTAAAATATAAATAGCATGTGAATCATCTTCAGCAAAATGATCGGCAACACCACTCAATTCGGTATGGACTTTAGCTCCACCTAAATATTCTGCTGTCACATCTTCTCCTGTAGCCGCTTTTACAAGAGGCGGGCCACCTAAAAAGATAGTTCCCGTTTTGTTTACAATGATGGTTTGATCGCTCATGGCAGGAACATAAGCACCACCTGCCGTGCACGATCCCATAACAGCAGATATTTGCGGAATTCCTTGCGCACTCATCATGGCCTGATTATAAAAAATCCTTCCAAAATGCTCCTTATCGGGAAAGACTTCCGACTGCATAGGTAAATAAGCGCCGCCGCTATCCACAAGATAAATACAAGGTAACTTGTTTTCTAAGGCAATTTCTTGGGCACGCAAATGCTTTTTCACTGTTAAAGGGTAATATGTTCCCCCTTTCACAGTAGCATCATTGCCAATTATCATGCACAATTTACCAGAAACTTGTGCTACTCCTGCAACAACTCCGGCGCTAGGAACAGAATCTTCATAAACTTCGTGAGCAGCGAGCATCCCCACTTCGAGAAAAGGAGATCCTGCATCACAAAGGCTTTTAATTCTATCTCGAACTAGCATTTTAGATTGACTTTGATGCCTTTCTCTTGCTTTTTCCCCACCACCCATACGAATTGTATTTTGTAGTTCTGTTAATTTATTACAAATTTCCTGATTATAATTATAATTCTGTTTAAACTCTTCGGAGTGTAACGAAATTTGGCTTTTGATAAAAGTCATTCTGTTTCCTTATTTATTTCTAAAATTAATTTAAATGCAATATTTTTAGAAATTAATTTTCTTCTCTTTTTTCTGGAACAAGTGTCACCATGTTTGGCCGAATGGCTAGAGAAAAATCGATCATTTCTTTTGTGTTACCCACTTCGAGATTCAAAGGGATTTGCAACATTTCTTTAAGTAGTCGCACATCTCTATCTTGAATATGGCGACGATCTTCGCGGAGATGAACGGAAATTTGATCGGCTCCAGTAAGTTGCACTAAAACAGCCACATCAATGGGATCGAGATATTTTGTCCCGCGTTGTTGGCGCAGTGCTGCAATATGATCAATATTTACTCCCCCTGTTGCCATAAAAAATATCCCCTTTCTCATTGTTTGTAACCAACAAAAAAAATCACCTTGAATTATTACACTTAAAAAGGATCTTCATGCAAATTATGGACTGCCCAAATTAAGATCAAAAACTTATTGTTTTAAATAAAAGAATCTATAAATTTTTAAATTGTGAGCAAAATTATATATAAAAATTAAAAATCTAATTTATATTTAGTACTTAAAGTATCATTTCATTTTTAATTTTATCAAATCAAGAACCTTATGATAGAGAGAATCTCAGGGCGAAATTTTTTTGCCATTAGTTTGGTAAGTAAGAATTTGCTATACTGACCATCAGGAGAGAGTGATTCTCTCTTTGCTTTTATTCGTTTCTATTTTTGAGCGCAAGGATCTTATGAAGCTTAAATCAATCCATATCTCGGGATTTAAAAGTTTTGCAGACAGAGTGAACATTCATTATCATGATGGAATTACGGGTGTCATTGGGCCCAATGGTTCTGGAAAATCAAATATTATCGATGCCGTGCGCTGGGTCATGGGTGAACAAACAGCAAAAAGTTTACGCGCTGACGATCCCACGGACATTATTTTTTCGGGATCTCAAAATAGAAAGCCCTTAAGCCTTGCGGAAGTCACACTTACATTTTCAAATGATGGCTTTCATTGTCCAGCAGAATATATGCATTTACCTGAGATATCGATTGGAAGAAGAATAAATCGCGGCGGCGAGCGTGAATATTTTATGAATCGTGAACCCTGCCGCTTAAAAGATATTGTCGAATTTTTATTATCCATTGGTCTAGGTTCAAAAAGTTACGCTATTATTCAGCAGGATAAACGTGATCGTATTATTCAAGCATCCCCTGACGATTTACGAGAAATTCTTGAAGAAACAGCAGGTATAACCGTATTTAAAGTACGTAGAAAAGAAGCTGAAAAAAGATTGACCTCTACAAATGAACGGATGAAAAACTTAGAAGAAATTGAGCAAGAACTTACACGACAAAAAGACTCTTTAGAAGAGCAAGTTGAAAAAGCTTCACAAAAATTATCATATAGTCAAGAATTAAAAGAAAAAGAAATTCTTTTAATTAAAAATCATGTGGGTTTTTATCGCAATTTAGCAGGTAAAATTAAAAAAGAAATTGATAGCAGATCTTCAGAAATTCAACAAGCCACTATTGAAGCGGGTGAGTGGGAATCCATTGCCAATGATTTAAAATCAAAGCAACTGGAATTAACTCAACAAATGAAAGCAACTGAAAATCAACTCGATGATCAAAAAATTGCGCTTACTAAATACCAAGAACGCAGTGAAAATTACAAACGTCGCCACGAAGAAAGAATAACGCAAAAAGAAAAATTTAAAAAAGAACTTGCTGATGAACAACTCAATTTAAAACGTGAAGAAGAACGTCAAGTTCAATTAATGGAAGAGCTTGAAAAACTCACCTTAAGTTTACAAAAACTCGATGCTGAAAAAGAAAGTTTTCAAGAAAAACTTGAAGAATTGGATGAATCTTTACAGGTTGATCGCATGCGTGGAGACGAAATTCGTTCTGAAATGCGCGCTATCGAAACAAGCCGCAATTCCTTACGCGCACGTAATGAATCTTTGTTAGACACAATTTCAAGATACAATCAACAAATATTAAAAATTACAGAAAATCATGGAACAACTCATCAATCTCGTGGACAAATTGCCGCTGATCGCAAAGGTATTGCCGACAATTTAAGCAAAGTTTCTTTGGGATTAAATGAAGTTGTGCTAAATCGCAATCAAATTGAATCGGAACTTGAAAACATTAAAAAACAATTTGATCAATCCAATACCGAACGTGAAATTATTAAGCAACAGCACATGGAAATTTCAAGTCATGCTTCTGTATTACAAAAATTAGTTGAATCAAATAGTGGATTATCAGATGGGACTTTAGCATTAAAAGAAAAACTTTCTAATCAAATATCTGGTTTTTTATTTGATGCTGTTTCCTTACACAAGGATGATGAAACCATTCTTGAAAACTGTATGCCTCATTTATTTCAAGCAGCACTACTTGAAAATACAGATGATTTTATTGAAATTGTCGATAAAGTTGAAGAATTATCTATTTCTAAAGTAACACTTTTTGTAAAAGATTTGGTCACACATTTATCACAAATTGAAGAAACAGATAAAGCCAATTTAGAATCTATTCATGGTATTCGCTGTGTGGGTGATCGCTTGGAAAGTTGTAAATGGCCTTCTGCTAAAAAGATTTTTGATCGCATTTTCATATGCCAAGACGAATGGATTTTATTAAAAGCAAGAAAAATATGTGCCCAAAGTCCGCATTTTATTTTTGTTACGGAACGCGGCACCATTTCTCATGGGACAATCGGTCTCAGTTGCGGACTTCTTCAAGAAGGCGCGTCGCAAGGTATTTTACAAAAACGCCGAGAATATTCCGAAGCAAAAGTACAAAAAGAAAAAATGCAGGAAAAACTTGCTAGTGCAGAAGGTGCTCTTTATTCTTTATCTGAAAAAAAGAAGAAAATTGAAATTAAAGTTGCAGAATTAGCATCTGTTTTGGAAAAAGAAAAAGTAGAATCTGTTAAGTTATCCAGTCAGCTGGAAAATTATGACTTACAACTGCGCCACGTTGATGAGAACTTAACACGCCTCGATGAAGAAAAAGAAAGACTTCAAGCGGAATTGTTGGAGTCAAAGGATTCTTTTGCTAAAAATCAAGGACAAATGGATTGCCTCGATTCTGAATTCAAATTATTACAACGAGATTTAGACGATTTCGAAAGTGACTTTTCAGATAAAAAAGAAACACGCGATGAAGTTTTAACACAACTACAAAGCAAAAAATCCGAACGCGCTGTTATATTAGAAAGACAAACAAACAATCGCAAATATTATGAAGAAATGGTTTTTCAATTAAAGCGCATGCAGCAAAAAGTGGATTCCTTTATTTCACAAATTGATGATCTAGATTTTCAAATTAGCAATGGAGAAAGTGAAGTCGTTCATTTAGCGAGTGAAATTGGAAATTTTCAAAAACAAGTCAAGATTTATGAAGATAAGCTCGAATATTTAGTTCAAGAAGAAAATGAAAACTCAGAAGAACTTAGAGTTTTTGAAAGCAAATTAAAGTCACAAAAAGATTCTGCAGCTTCTAAACAAAAATTTATTAACGAAAAACAACTTGAGCTGGCGCGCTATGACACTATTATCGAAACAGCATTAAAAGATGCTTTAGAAAAATATAATTTAGCCACACAAGATTTGCCTTTTGAAGCAAATAACGATCAATCTTTGCGCAACCAATTAGAAAATCGCATAAAAGAATTGCATGTTGCTATACAAGAATTAGGTGCCGTCAATGAAAGAGCATTGGAAGAGTTTAAAGATGTGAGCGAAAGATTAAACTTTTTAACGACACAAAAAGGAGATATTGAACGTTCTGTTCAAGAACTTTATTTATCCATTCAAGAAATTGAAGAAAATACCAAAGTGCGCTTCAAAGAGATATTTGACAAAGTAAACATAGAATTTCAAAAAATCTTCCCTGTTCTCTTCCCTGGCGGTTATGGAGAGCTTCATATGCTCAATGATCAAGATTTATTAAACTCTGGAGTTGAAATTCTTGTGCGCTTGCCCGGCAAGAAAATGCAAAATATGAGTCTGTTTAGTGGTGGAGAAAAAGCTTTAACTGCAATTTCACTTATTTTTAGTCTCCTCAAAACCACCCCCGCTCCCTTTTGTTTCCTTGATGAAGTCGATGCGCCTTTGGATGAAGCAAACGTCGGACGTTTCAACGATGTTCTCGATGCTTTAAGCAATGAATTCCAATTTGTTGTCATTACGCATAACCGGAGAACCATGGAAGTCTTAGATACTATTTACGGTATTTCTATGAGCGAACCAGGTGTTTCAAAATTAGTTTCTGTTGACTTAAGTGATGTTCCAAGTCATTTGCGAAAGAAACAAAAAACGGCCATTCGCTCAGGAGCGAGCGTAACATTGTAATTATTAATAATTTTTAAATTAATTAAATATTTTTAAATTATTATTAAATAAACTAATTAAATTTAATTTTTATAATTTTATATCTAAATTTTTTATTTAAATTACATAAATTAATTGACAATATCATATTTATTATCTAATTCCTCCTCTAATTGAATAGATCTTGTCAAAATAATTGCACAAGATAAATGCATTATAAAATTAAATACTGGAAATGATAAATGAAAAAATTAAAGTCATGCTTTAGCGCTTTTTTTGTTGCCTTAATTCCCTGCCTTGCTCATGCGCAAAATGAAGTTTCAAACTCTCCAAAACTGGGTCAATTAACATTTATTCCAGAAGAAAATATGTTTTTAAGCGAATCCGTGTTGACTGTATTTAAAAATACTCATGAAACAGAATATCAAAGTCGTTCTTCTTCTCGGCAATATGAAGTCAATGGGGTCAGGCTAGGAGAAACTTTCTCTTATTCTTTAAAAAAAAATTATATTCTGGGAATTAATCTCGACTATTACAATAAAACAGAAAAATTAACAATAACTAATTCTTCATATGGTACCCATTCAAGAAATAGTGGATTTGAAAATCCCAAATTCTTTTATTTAAATAGATATAATGAGCAAAATAAAGACAGCTCAAAATTTAATCTCGATTTCATTGCCCAACTTTCACCCGATCTTATTAAACCCAAAGAAGATGCCGTAGCTTCAGGAAATACACAATTTGCCTTGGGAGTTGTTCTAAGCCAAAATCGCAATGCATTTATTTGGAATGCAAAATCTCATCTCACTTACATAGGAAAAACGTCATTCGAAAATTCTCAAACTCAGATTGATTCCTATATCACTTTTCAATTAGGCGGTAATGGACAATATTATTTTGACGAATTATTAGGCGTTGATTTTGGTATCAACTTAAATTTCATACCCAAAAAATACGGCAGTTCAGACTTCGTTGATACAAGCTACGAAAGTCGAATTAAATCAGATGTGTATTTAGGTTTAAACTATAATGCCATTCCAAATAAAATGAATTTGTTCGCAAATATTGTAAGCGAATTAGAAACTGATTATGATTTTGAAGGCAAAGAGAAATATAATCAGTTTATTTCAAAATATAAATCAACAAATGATATTACATACGGATTAAATACTGGAATAAAATTTACATTCTAATATGACTAAGAGTTTAAATTGATAAAGACCTCCTCGTTTTCTGTATATTTTTATCCAATACATAGCTTTCCACAATCATGAAAAGGGGCAATTCAATTTTTTACAAATAAAATCGATTTATCTTTAAGCAACTTTTTTAAAATTTGTAAGCTTACCTATACATTTTTTTGCTATGGGATTTTGCAGAAAAAAAATATAATTTTTAAAACGCGCCTGATTTAATCGGTTTTACTGACAGATAAATTATAATAAAATAATATCTCAAAAATATTTAAATATTAAAAAATATTAAGAATAAGTATTTTAATTTTTAAAATTCATAAAAAATCTTTATATTTCAAAAAACATTTATTTTATAAATAAAAATAAATCATAATATTTAAACAAAATAATTATTTTAATTTATTTTAATTTACATAGAAATAAATAATAAAAACAAATACATCAAATTATCATTATTATTATTTTAAAATAATAATAATTTTTGTTGTATCTAAAAAACAAATATTATAATTATCTATGAATCTATTTACAGATTTTATATCTCTGATAGATAAAAAAATTTCAATATTTAACAATATCTAAAATAATTTTTATTATTTGGAGTGCATTATGTTTAAAAAAATCATATATCCTTTTATCATTGTATCAGTTTCTTCTGCCTCTGCCCAAGAAGTCAATTTTTTTGATGAAACAAATTTTTTGCATGAAATTAGAAAAGTGATTTTTAATACAAAGTCATGCCAAAATGAATTACAGCATAAAATGGTGGGTCCAAGTGGAACACTTCAAAGTGTTATCAACAATTTAGGTAACAGCTACAGTCCCGCTAATCTTAAATATGGAATAGTGGTAGATAGTTTATTAGTAACTGCGTTAACTGCAGGACTAGCGACTTATACCGCAGGTATTGATGGCATGAACATCACATCAATTCTTGATTTAATAAAACAAATACAAGATCATGATTTAGATCCCTTTTCGAACATTACAAATGGAAATGGTGAACCTCATTGTAAAATAGATCCACAAAATGTTTATATTGCTTCAAAACTCATTCGCACTTCAATCAATTCCATATTTTTTGCTAATAATCTTTTGGGTCATAATGATAATGGAGTGAATTTAGAGCCTAAAACTCTCA
Source organism: Silvanigrella aquatica (assembly GCF_001907975.1). NCBI lineage: Bacteria > Pseudomonadati > Bdellovibrionota > Oligoflexia > Silvanigrellales > Silvanigrellaceae > Silvanigrella > Silvanigrella aquatica. Next base: position 1,636,206 of record NZ_CP017834.1, on the reverse strand, counting down.
CTATAAAAGAGACGCATGAGAATGATCCTGAACTACATAAAATACGTCTTGTAAATAGAAGTTCAAATGATATCACAATTGAAGAGATAAATGGAATTCAAATACCACTTCAGACTGTTATGAAAAAAGACAGTTGTCAAATTGGTTCGGTAATCGCTAGAGAAAATGATTGTCATATTTATTTAAAAATTGATACTTCAAATGTTCACTTTAAAAAACAAGTAAGCATGAATATTAGATATAAAGATAATGATAAAGTGAATTCAATTTCAAATAATATTATTTATGGGGTTGCTAGTAAAGATTGCGTTCCTTTTAAAGTTTATGCACCAGCTGGTATTGGATATGCTATTGAAATTAAAAAAATAGACTATTCATCAACAAACTTAGGCAGCTGTTCCATATTTAATGATTCGAACTATGGTGGAGATATTAAAAATCCTAATTATTTTAAACTTATTTCCGTTTGGAATGAAACCCCAAATATATATGTCTTAAAAAATTCCTCAATTACTTTAAACCGTTACCTAGGATCACAAAATAACTTTACATTTAATATTGGTGATGGAGAAAATAATTATGTACAATGCACAGGAACAACATTCTTACCATCACAAATGCCTTGCACAATCTCGCACAAAGAATTAGAAAGTGAAATAAAATTAAAAAATGAAAAAGTAACTGAAAATAATGTACCAACTGATATCATTGCTGAAACGGATAGTTTGTTAGAAAACAATGCTGACACTATAGCAACACTTACATCAGAGGAAATAACGCTTCCCATATTATCCGAAAATATTATTCTTCCTGAATTTGATGAAGATCCTTCAGAAAAAGTGGATAATCTTAGCCAACAGAATTCCAAAATCGCTTTTTGCAAAAGTTATTATAAGTCCCATGTTCGCAATGCCATGTCAAAATCATTATATGAAATTTATAGTAAAAATATAAATGACTCTAATATTGAAAGAAGCTCAAGCTTATCTAAACATATTATCTTTTCAGCAAAATCATTTATTGAAGCAATCGATAATGAAGAATGTCAGAATGATCCTACAAAAACTGTGCAGAATGGATATAAAATCGCAATTCAAAAAGCGCTATCCTTAAACGTTCCTCTAAAGTAACGCTTTTTCAAATTCAAGCATTTGTCTTTTTCGCTCCTTGCCCCAACGATAGTCACTTAAAGCGCCATTGGAACGGATAATGCGATGGCAGGGAATGACAAAAGCAATAGGATTGGTAGCACAGGCATTTGCCACAGCGCGCACTGATTTTGGCAATCCTATTTGCTCTGCAATTTTTTTATAAGATTGAGTTTTTCCAGTAGGAATTTGTTTTAATGCTTGCCAAACTTTTTTCTGAAAAAAAGTCCCTTCGACAAAAATAGGTAAAGTAAAATTCCGAGTTGGATTTTCTAAATAATTTAAAATCTCTTTTGACCATTCATGTTGATCCGCGTTCTCTAAATTTTCGATGACTTTATTATGATTTAAATTTTTAATTTTTTCTTCAAAAAACTCTTTAAAATCAGAAAACTGAATAGATATAATGCCAAGATCACAAATAGCTATAAAAACAAAACCAAAATTACATTTCTGAATTGTGTATTTAATTTTAATTTTTTTATTTCTAAGCATAATTTTTTTTAAATAATCTAAATTAAATTCTTTATGTTTTTCCATTATTCATTTTTCCATATTTATAATAAATTTTTCAAATTAAGGTAAATCAAAAATTAAAAACTGGCAGGGACTTTTAGGTGCTGAAAAAACTAAAATATCCCCTTCTGAAATGGCAAGACCATCACCCTGTTCGAGAATAATATTATCACCAAAAGTCATAGATCCTATTGCAATCTGAATCCATGCGTGCCGATCTCTTTCCAGCTTATATTGAAAACTTTCTTGAACAGCAAGCATTGCTTTATATATTTTAACATCCTGCTTTATTTTAAGGGAATCACGGGTTCCCTCTGGTGAAACAATGAGCGTTAATTTTTCATTTATTTGCGAAAAATCTTTTTGCTGATAACTTGGTTCTTGATTTTTAACAATAGGTTCTATCCAAATTTGCAGTAAATGCAGGAATTCAGAGTTCGAATGATTAAATTCGCTATGCTGAATGCCCTTACCTGCACTCATAACTTGAATTTCACCTTCCCGAATGACAGAGCCCGTTCCTAAGCTATCTCTGTGCTCTAAATTACCAGAAATAATGAAGGTCACGATTTCCATATTACGATGACCATGGGTAGGAAATCCTTGTCCTGGTTCTACTTTATCTTCATTAATCACTCTTAAATTTCTAAATCCCATGAACAAAGAATCATAGTACTCGCCAAAAGAGAAGGTATATTTTGCATGGAGCCAGCCAAATTCACCCTTACCACGATCAGAACTTTTTCGAATATGAATCATAAATATATCCTTGTTCAAATTTAAGTTAATATATAATTATAATTCTATATTATTTAATGTAAAACTGCGCATAGACATACCACTGTTTTGGAATTTCTCATAAATGAAATTGACAGATTCAGCTTCTTCTTGCAAGGCTATAATATAAAGTAACGGCAAATAATGTTCTTCTGTGGGCACAGACAACTTTGCACTTCTCCCAAAAATTCTTCTATATCGAATAATGGAATTATGATCTCTTTCAATTAATGCTTTTTTTATATTTAAATCAAAATCAATAGCCCACTGTGGAGAAGGAGCATTTATATCTTGATCAAATGAAAAAAAAGAATGGACAATATTTCCCGTTCCTAGAAATAAAATACCCTCTTTTCGAAGGGGTTTTAATAGTAAGGCTAATTTATAGTGATCTGCTGTTCTAAAATTTAAATTAAGACTTAATTGCAATACAGGAATATCTACCTTTGGAAACATATGTACTAAAACACTCCAAGCACCATGATCAAGTCCTCGATTAAAATCAATTTGCGGGGAATAATCTTTAAGCAATAATTGCATTTCTTGCGCAAGTTTAGGATTTCCTTTAGGAGCGTATTTTATTTGATACAATTCATCTGGAAATCCTGAAAAATCATAAATTGTTTTTAAATTTTCAGCACCTGTTATAAAAATACCTTCAGTATTCCAGTGCGCTGAAATACAAACAATAGAATTAATATTTTTAGAAATATTACGTCCTAAGTGCGCTAGAGTTTCAGTATAATCATTTCTTATAATTGCATTTAAAGGAGAACCATGGCCGATGAACATCGCAGTCGCGCTTTGAGATTGTTCCATTTTATGCTCTTTTCGCAAAAATTTGTATTCATATTTATGAAACTATTTTAAACAATTTGGGAGAACTTGAATATCCAATTTATTGTCATATTCCGCTCTTGCCATGTCATTTAAAAAGTTCCAGGAATAAGTTGTGATATTATAAATCATGGCGCCACCAAAATCATTTGTTTTAACGTAATTAGAAATACTTGAAGAAAAAGAACTACTCTGGTTAGCATTTCCACCTAAAAATAAATGCTCCTTATTCATTCCATACTTTAAATACCTATTTAATCTACTCGCAAAATTACTTGAACTATAAGTCATTTCCCAACCATAATCCAAATATTTTGCTAATTTGCTACGGCTAAAATCAAAGTCATCATTAAATAAGGCTTTAGTCAATATTTTTCCATTAAAATTAGGGTCATTTTTTATATAATGGGCAAGGTCAGAAATTGATGTTCTGTTTGAAAAACACGTTGAATATTCATCATCAATATCAACACCATCTAATTTATATTTATTTACCATATTTACAATTTCTTTAGCAAATTTTTGTTTAGCGGCATCCTGAGTCAGGCAAGCCCAACCCGCATCTTGGTGATTTCCTAATAATGTGATTAAAACCTTAACTCCTTTTTTTTGTAAATTAGAAATCTGATCATAATCATTATTCAATAAATGGGATACTTGTGGATTAAAATAAATTTCGGGACTATTAATATCAGATCCATTAATATTTGCAGCAAAAATGGATGTGAAATCAATATATGGTTTCCCATTATCAGAACGAACATAACATCCTATATTGGATAAATTATTTGAATTGACTTCGACATAGGACATTTTAATAAAGGCATTTGCATTACTAACAAATAAAAATAAAAAAATATTGAACAAATAAAATCGACATTTATATTTCATTCTTTCTCCTAACATCATATTTTTTTGAATTCTAGGACGAAGGATAGCAACTGAAATTAAGGGTGTCTAATGAAAATCAAACTTTTAAATTTAAAATTTATTAAAAAGCATATTAAAATTAAGTGTTTATAATAAAGTATCGCAAATAAATAAATTCGATTGTTCTTCTTGGAATAGTTATCAAATACTTGCGATAAGTATTGAAATTTGTTACCCCGTTAGAGTCAGTTTTTTAAGAACGGAGTTCTCTTTATGCAAAATCCTGTTTATATGCAATTAAATGTTGGGGCAAATGAAGCCAATCGACTTTATTGGCATGGTCAATATTATTCCTTAGAAGTTGTTCTGGTATTTCCAAAACAAGTCGAATCTAAAGATGAAATGCAAAAAAATCTTGAGCTCAGCACACTTGTATTAAAGCTGACTCCCTTTAAAAATCATTTTAGAGCGAAAATGTTAGCCAGTTTAACATCGCAAGAAAATGTGCAACAATCAAATATTATTGGATTAACAGTTACAATTAATATTCGTACATTAAAAATATTAGAAATTCTGGATACCCGGGAAATCGCAACAACTTTGGATGGTGAAGGATCAGGAAGCATTCAACGTGATGAAAGTCACCAAATAAAGTTGAGCGATAAAGAAAATTCTTCCTTAATTGAGGCTCTTGAAAAACTAGCAGAAGGTAATTTAATGCCCCATTTACGACAACCTTTTATCAGTTTTTTCCCTGATTTTGTTGATGATCAATGGCAAGAACGTATTCCTAAAAGACAAAAAAAATCGGCCTTAGTTCCTTTTCAAGCCGTTTTTCCTTACGCAGGAAGTATTGAAAGATCATTTGAAAATAAAATGTTTGCCATGGATGATCTCTATTGTGTCAATCCCGAATGTGATTGCAGTGAAGTCACTTGTGTCGTTTTAACTTTTGATCCGGAAACCGGAAGAGAAATAACTCATGGAGGCTTTAAATATAATTTAGATAAAAAAACATTTAAAGCGATTCCAAATTTTCCTAGTAGTTTTAATTCTCAAGAATGGTTTAAGCAATTTAGTAAGCAAAATGCAATTCAATTACAACTAGCCTTCCAAGCACGATATGATTTTCTAAGAGAACGCATAAAGTAACAATTAAGGTTTTTTCTTTTTTGTTACTTTTCTTTTAGTTGGTTTTTTAGTTGTTTTCTTAGCTGTTTTTTTTGTTTTTGCGCCTTTTTTTGCGCCTTTTTTTGCGGTGGTTTTCTTTGTCTTGGTTGCTTTTTTCTTTTTTGTGGAAGACTTTTTCTTTTTAGGAGAGGATTTTTTCAAGACTTTTGCAAAAGACCAAGAGTATCCATCAATATCTACAACTGTGCAGTATCTATCGCCCCAATATACATCCTCAGGAGCATGAACACTGCGCGCTCCATTAGCAATAGCTTTTTCATAAATTTTATCTACATTATCTACAAATACATAAAATGTTTGCGGCGGAACCGCATTCGTTGTTGCTGGAGAACGTGAAGGATTTCCCATGGATCCTTCTGCATGTAGCATAAACAATACCGTATTTTTATGAAAAATATTAATATGATTTATACTTCCATGATTGTCCTTCATCCCTTTTGATTTAAAACCAAATGCTTTTGCATAAAAATCAGTAGATCTTTCCAAATTTCTAACTGCTAAATAAGGTGACAGCCATGGCATACGAGTCGGACGAGGATCCATACGTTGTTCCTTTATCATAAAGTTTAAAAGTAAATTGCCCAATTAAAATTCTGGCAAAATTGCACTCCCAATTCAAGATTAAATGGGAAAAATATTTTCATCATGGCGTCAATTTGACAAAATTAACTTGAGAATCAAGACTCAATGTATTGAATGATAAGATTTGAAATTTGATTTAACGGGAACGATTGAGTGACAGACAAATAAGTTGCTGGATTGTTTGATAATGAAAAATGCCCATAACTAGGTAAACTTAAAGAACAACTGGCGGTAAAATAATTTTTTTTATCTTGTGATAAATACCTCTCTATAATATGAGGAGGGATTGGATTTTTAATTATGACAGGATAATTTTCGGTAATTTCTCTAATTAGTTTTTCAAAATCATTTAAATTTGATGCTGTCTGAAGAAACCCTTTTTTTAATAAAAATAATAACCCATGAGCAACGGCAATACCATGAGAAATATGTGTAATAAATTCTTCATCACTCAAGGACTCAAGGACATGGGCTAATGTATGACCTAAGTTTAAGGAAGTGCGAATGTCTTTTAATTCAAAGGGATCAAGATTCACAATATGAGATTTATATAAAATATTTTTTTTAATGAGATAAGTATAATCTTCAATAGAGGCCGTACTTTTATAAATTTTTAAAATAGTGGATATATCATTTTCAAATTCACCAAAAATCCAAGAGTGTTTTATGGCTTCGATAAGCCCACAAACTTTATTTTCAAGTGACAAGCTAGAAAAAAAGGAGGGATTGAATAAAAGTTTTTCGGCTTCATAAAATAACCCAATCTGGTTTTTCCCATAAGGAAAATAATTTACACCGGTTTTTCCACCCATACCTGCATCAATTGATGCTAGTAAGGTTGTTGGTAAATAATAAACTTTTATTTCAAGCAATGCGGCAATGAAGCCTGCAATATCTAAAGTAATGCCGCCTCCTAACGCAAATATGAGGTTTGTAGAATTGGGAATATAACTTAGAATATTGTATACAGTATCTATATTTTTAGATCTTTCATTAGGTAAATAGACATAAGAAGAATTTACATTTTTCTTATAAAAATTATTTATAGAATCATAATTTTTCAAAAAATTTTCATCAAAAATAAAGAAGGAATTATTTTCAGAAAAAGAATTTAAAATACCTTCGCATTGCTGTTGATCTACAAATTCTGGCAGCGGAATTGAATAATGATAATTCTTTTTAGCACATTCAGATAAAAAACCTCTTTTAAATATTTTGCAAGCTAAATTATATATTTCTTTACTATAATTTGAAGAATACTGAGGAGTTGATTTTCGAGTATAGCCGCTTGTAAAAAAATCCTCGAGAATTTCATTTAATTCTATTTGATGATTTAAAAATATATTCTTCATAAATTGTTTTGAATTTCAGCTAAAAATTTATGATTTAAAGAAATTTGCCGTAATAAATGATCTGCTATGACCAACCAAAACATGGATTCGATTAAAGGAACAGCACGTGGCAAAACACAGGGATCATGGCGCCCCGAAGTAGGTGTAAATTGAATTTCTTTAAAATCTTTAGTCACTGTATTTTGTTGCTTAAATATAGTTGATACAGGCTTAAATCCCACACGAATAAAAATAGGCATTCCATTTGATATTCCACCTTGAATGCCACCTGATCGATTGCTTCGCGTTATTATATTTGATTCCTTATCCAAAAAATAGGCGTCGTTATTTTCACTTCCTTTTAAAAAGGTGGAAGCCCATCCTTCACCAATTTCAAAACTGCGCGCTGCAGGCAAACTCATCATTGCTTTTGCTAAATCGGCTTCAAGCTTGTCAAAAACAGGCTCGCCCAAACCACTGGGGATGTTTTTTGCCACACAACAAATAACCCCACCAAGGGAATCTCCCTTATTCTTTGCGCTCTTAATTTCACTCATCATATTTGCAGCGGCTATTTCATCGGGACAGCGAATTGAACTTGCTTCCACGTTACTTAAAGTAACAGAGTTCAGATCGACCTGTGCCTGTACATGGCCAATACGATCGACCCACGCAATAACATCAACTTGGGGCAAAAGAGTTTGCACATAAGCTTTCGCAACAGCAGCTGCCGCAACGCGGCCAATGGTTTCACGGGCACTGGCACGCCCGCCGCCACTGCTTGCTGCTGTGCCATATTTTTTAAATGTCGTATAATCAGCATGTCCTGGGCGAAAAATTTGGTTGATATCGTTATAATCTGAAGATTTTTTATCTTGATTTCGAACAAGAATCGCAATAGGTGTTCCCAAGGTAACTTCGTTTTCTACACCAGAAAGTATTTCGCAGATGTCTAATTCCGCTCGCTGCGTTGTAAATTCATTTTGACCAGGTCTTCTGCGATCTAAAAAAGTCTGAATTAAATTTTGACACATTGTTACGCCCGGTGGACAGCCATCGACAACACAGCCTAAGGCCACTCCATGAGATTCTCCGAATGTGGACACACGAAATAAAGTACCTAATTGACTTCCCATTTCGAATTTTCTCCTAAACTATTTCAAGTTGAAAACCAAGTTCCTGCACCTGATTAAAAAATTGAGGTGCCGTTTTTTCAACACATTTGGGATTTTTTATAACCACATTTTTTGCCATAGAAGCAATAATAAAGCCTGACATGACAAAACGATGATCTTCCCACGTTTCAAATTCACCATTAATGCTATTTAGATTTCTTTGACAAGGATATATAATAAATCCATCTTTTTTTTCTTCAATATTTAAATCAAGGGATAATATATTTTTAACAAAACAGGCAATACGATCGCATTCATGTTTTCTAATATGTGAAATACCTATAATCTCAATAGGTGCATCAGCAAATAATCCGAGAGCGCCTAATGTCAGCGCTTGATCACTAAAATATGAAAAATCAAAAATGCGATTGCCTTTTGGTTTTAAGTTGAATTCCCTTTTGTAAACCATAATTTCTGAATCTAAAATTTCGATATGAGCTCCCATTTCAATAAGAACTGATATAAATTTAAGATCAGGTTGCAACGTATTTTTTCCTAAATTAAGAATGCGTAAATTAAAATTATGCAAAAAAGCCAATGCAAGAAAGTAACAGCAGGTTGATGCATCAGCTTCAATGCAATAAGAAAAGGCATCAATTTTATTTTCTGTTTTTTGAATTTCAAATAAAGTCAGATTATTATTGCAATGAATGTAACCACCAAAATCTTTTATAATTTGCATGGTCATGCGTACATAATCAGGCTGAACTAAACGTTCAATGCGTTCAATCACAATTTTATTTTTAGCTCCATGAGCAGCAAGTAATAAACCACTTAAAAACTGCCCCGATACAGCGCCACTTATTGAGCATTTCCCCTTTAAATCTGAAGAAATTAATGATAAAGGCAAAGACTCACCCTCAATATTTGCATTTAAAGACTTCAGCGCATGAATTAACGGCGTAAGAGGTCTATTCATCAATTGCTTATCAGCATAAACATGAGATTTTAATTCTTTACTACGCGGAAATGTTTTTTGCCAGTTTAAAATAACGGAAGGAAAAAATCGAGCCAGAGTTCCCGCCTTACCAAAATATAAATTTTGTTCATTTAAAAAATTATTTTGTGGAGGAACAATATGAACAATTTTTAATTGATAATTTATTTCCAATGAAAACCCTAGTTTTATAAGAGAATTCATCCCCCAATAGGAGTCCTCTGAAAATAGCACACCTTCTAAAGTAACAGGAATGCCACTCATTCCTGCTAGAGCAATTGCTCTATTTGAAAAACTTTTTGAACCCGGGACAGTAAGCTGCGTATTTTTGAAAAAGTTTTTACCCAGCACCTTAATTTTAGAAATACATTCTTCATTGTTTAACGAGAATAAAAAATTTTTTATTTCCATAAATTTTCGCATTTTACATTATTTATAAATTTTAATAAAAGAGATCCATTATGCTAAAAGCATAAGTATCCTTCAAAAATCAATGTATGCTCAAATCATTGCCAAATGCAATTCACACCATGGCGAAAGCGGTAAATAATTTGAAATCATAAGAAAAACAATGTATTAACTACATCACTGATTTTTTTCCAAATTTCATATTCAGGTATTTTTAAGTACCTCTCATCCGCAGCAAGGAGAATTCATGTTCTTTATAAAGAGATTTATTACTTATTTTGCTTTTTTATTATGCTTTTTACCACATATTATTCAAGCTAAAAATAGCGATCCGGTTGTGCTTGTTCATGGCTTCACGGGTTGGGGAAGAAATGATTTAAACGGGTTCTATTACTGGGGAGGATTTAACGATCTGCAGGAAGATTTAAAATCACAAGGAAATGTAGTTTTCACAGCTTCCGTAGGAGGATTAAGTTCAAATTATGACAGAGCCGTCGAACTTTATGCGCAGATTAAAGGAACATGCGCAGATTATGGCGAAGCTCATGCAAAAAAATACGGGCATGCCCGTTTTGGGCGTTGTTACCCAAAATCACTTTATTCACAATGGGATGATACTCATAAACTTCATTTTGTAGGGCATAGCCAAGGGGGACAAACAATCCGCTCACTTATTAAACTTTTAAAAGAGGGGTCTGCTGTTGAGATTAATTTAAATTATAGTGACATGAGCGATTTATTTAAAGGTAACAAAAATTGGGTGACAAGTATTACAACTATTGCAACACCAAATAATGGAACGTCTCTTACAAATATTGTAGATGCTTTTCTTCCTACAGCTCAAGCCTTATTAACAACATTTAGTGCCTTCGTAAATGTGCAAAAGAATCCCTTATTGGACTTAAAATTAGAACATTGGGGAATAGCTAGAGAGAAAAAAGAATCTCTAAAAGATTATTTTAATAAAATTTTTAACTCCGCTGTTTGGAATACTAAGGATATGAGTAAATGGGATTTAAGTCCGGAAGGAGCTAAAGAATTTAATGATTCTGAGAAAACATATCAGGATATCTATTATTTTTCAATGTCAACACATTCAACATTTATTACAAATCCATTTAATAGCTGTAAATTATCACTTCTTTCCATTCTTGATTTTCCTTCAGGTGCAATTGGTTGTTTTACACAAAGAGAAAATGGCAAAGTAACAATTGATTCAAAATGGTTAGCCAATGACGGAATTGTAAACACTTATAGCATGGCAGCACCCTTCCAAAGCATAAAAAAGGAATATCACGATAGCGCTGTCATAGGTGTTTGGAATCACTTAGGAACTAAAGAAGGCTGGAACCATCTAGATATTATTGGTGCTGTTCCTGTTTTAGGAAAATCATATTGGAGTGTAAAAGATATTTACATGCAGCACTTAGAATTGTTACATTCACTTTAAAAATTTTAATTTTATGGTTGAGTCATATGCTTCATTGGTCTAAATATTATGAGCAATATCATTTGCCCTGATGACTAAAAGGTAAGGATTTTTTCAAATGCCCATTCATGACTCCAACGAAATGATTTTTTCAGTAATGTATTCAATTATTTCAACAATATTATTGCTCATCATTCTTTACTTTTTGAATTTAGCATCGTCAAAATTCACAAATAAAATTTTAACTTGGAAGGGAACTAAAATTCGCCCTTTACGCATTCGAAACCTAGAGCTTCTCACAGCGGATCGTCTTATCTCTACTCTATTAGGATGTATTCAAGCACTGCGAATTTTTTTTACTCTACTTTTGCTTTATTTTTATATACCTCTTGTATTCAGTTTTTTTCCTTGGACAGAAAATTATGTTCCTATATTATTACATTACGTAACAGATCCTTTAAAAGTCATTTCAAATGTCATCATTGATTATATTCCTAAAATTTTTATAATTATATTTGTTGCTATAATTACAAAATATATTCTTCAATTTATAAAATTTATTTTTAGAGAAATTGGAAGTGGAACAATACATATTAATGGCTTTTATAAAGATTGGGCAGAACCTTCTTACAAACTTGTTCGCATTCTTATTTTAGCATTTTCATTAATTATTATATTTCCCTATCTCCCCGGTTCGGGTTCACCCGCATTTCAGGGAATATCGGTTTTTTTAGGCATCTTATTTTCATTAGGATCCAGTTCAGCAGTCGCAAATATGGTTTCGGGAATTGTGCTAACTTATATGATGCCCTTTAAAGTAGGAGATAGAGTTAAAATATCTTCTACTGTAGGCGATGTGATTGAAAAAAATCTGCTTGTGATTCGGGTACGCACAATAAAAAATGAAGACATTACCATTCCAAGTTCCATGGTATTGGGAAGTCATATTATAAATTATAGCTCTTCAGCTCAATCCTATGGCTTAATTCTGAATACAACAATTAGCATCAATTATGACACTCCTTGGCGCCTTGTTCACAGTTTACTTACTGATGCCGCATTAAAAACCAATGATATTCTGAAAGAACCAAAGCCATTTGTTTTGCAAAAAGAATTCAATGATTTTTATGTTTCCTATGAAATCAATGCTTATACAAATCAGCCTAATAGAATGGCAGATATTTATTCTGAATTAAGACAAAATATTCAAGATATTTTTCATGAAGCAAAAATTGAAATTATGTCACCCCATTATACAGCATTTCGCAATGGTGATAAAAATGCAATTTCTACTACCGATTTTTCCAATGGATTTTTAAATCAAAGAGCTAAGGACAAAGATAAAATTTCTTAGTACTTATTTTAAGGCCATGATAGCATGTGATTTGTCATCAATATTTTTTTCATTTGCAATATGTAGGCGGATATCACGCTGTGGAAATGGAATTGAAATTCCTACTTCATCAAAAGATTCTTTAACCGTTCTTTGCAAATAAAAATTCACATCCCAATAATTATCGACATGAATCCAGCAACGTAACATAATACTCACGGAACTTTCTGTTAAAGCCGTTACAGCAATAACAGGAGAAGGTTCTTTTAAAATACGACCATCGCGACTGCTTAAATTTAATAATATTTCTTTTGCCTTTTCAATTTGAGTAGAATAAGCAACTCCAACTACAAAATCGAGACGTCTAGTGCCATTTCTTGTAAAGTTTTTAATAGATGAATTCCATAGAAGATTATTTGGTACACATAAGTATAAACCATCAGCAGTTTTTAACGTCGTTGTAAATAAATTAATTTCTTGAACACTTCCTGAATTTGAACCGCATTCAATAACATCATTTACTTTAAAAGGACGTAAAAAAATGAGCATAATTCCCGATGCAATATTTTGCAATGTGTCTTTTAAGGCAAGAGCCACACCCAGCCCTGTTGCACCTAGAAAAGCAATAATACCATTGGTATTTGCTCCAAAAATATTTAATGTAATTAAAACCGTAATGATAAAGCCAGCATAACGAATAATTGTTATTGTAAAGGGAACCAAGGTAGAATCTATTTTAGTCCCTTTTAAATTTGCTTTACGAAGTGCTCGAATAAGTCCTTTTACAATAAAAAACATAATACCAGCTGCAATAACAGATAGTAACAAATTATAACTAAAGTCCCAAAGAACATCCCAATGAAATTTATTGAAAAACATTTGTCAGATCTTCCTTATTAAAAATATAGCAATGGATTAGCAGAAATAAAAATACTAAATTTTGTATTTTTATTATAGTATTATACAGAAAATTATAAATCTTGCAATATTGATAATTCATTGCATGCATGCATGTATGGATAGATGAGAATTTAATTATTTCATTAGAAGATTATAAATCTAAATATTAAATTAAAATTTAATTAAACTTTGAATTTGAGCATTTTCATTATCTTTTAACAACAGATCTTTTCCATTTAAAAAAGTAAGTTCAATTAAAAATGAAAATCCGGCAACAATAGCGCCGCTTTTATTGACAATTTTTGCCGTCGCACTTGCTGTTCCGCCCGTAGCAATAACGTCATCAATAATAAGGTAACGGTCGCCTTTTTTTAAAGCGCTACTTTGAATTTCAATACAATCTGTGCCGTATTCCAAGGCATAGGATTCGGAAATAACAGAACCCGGTAATTTTCCTTTTTTACGAGCCGCAATAAAAGGCAAATTAAGCTCTAATGCCAAGGGAATTCCAAAGAAAAATCCACGACTTTCAATTCCAATTATATGCTGGATATTAATCAAACGAGCATAATCCGCCATTTGAGAAATCACTTTTTTCATCACAAGAGGATCTCTCAAAAGTGGGTTGATATCTTTAAATATCACTCCTTGTTTTGGAAAATCGGGAACATCTTTTATTATTGTCAATAATTCGCTTTGCAGACTCATTTTATTTTCCTTATTTCATATTAATAAAGACACATTTTTAATCGAGATCGTCAACCGATCCGCCTTTTCCTTTAAACTGTCCTGCCGCCGTCTGGCGCAAGTACTCTAAACAAAAAGATTCAATGTCGCCATCGAGAATCACATTGGGATCGCTACTCTGAGCTAAAGTTCTAACATCTTTAACTAATTTATAGGGATGCAACACATAGGAGCGTATTTGCGAACCAAAAGCGTTATCCATTTTAGCATCTTCAATTGCTTTTGATTCCGCTTGTCGCTTGCTTATTTCAAGCTCATAGAGCTTGGCTTTGAGCAATTTTAAACATGTTTCTCTATTTTGAATTTGGCTACGCTGTTGCTGGCTTTGCACAACAAAACCTGTAGGCATGTGTGTCATGCGTACGGCGGAGTCGGTTCTGTTAACGTGCTGTCCTCCAGCGCCTCCAGCGCGGTAGGTATCTATTTTTAAATCGCTTTCTTTTATTTCAATATTAATGTCGTCATCTATGACAGGACTCACAAAAACAGAGCAAAATGAAGTGTGACGACGCGCATTGGAATCGAAAGGAGAAATGCGCACCAATCTGTGAACACCATTTTCAGATTTTAATAATCCATAAGCGTATTCACCATCGACAGTAATAGTCGCATTTTTTAATCCTGCGCCTTCTCCTTCTAGCTCATCAACAACCTCTGCTTTAAATCCTTTACGATCGCAAAAACGTAACATCATTCTCGTTATCATTTGCGCCCAATCACAAGCCTCTGTCCCACCCGCGCCAGCATTAATTGTGATAATAGCGCTGTTTTTATCTGTTTCACCTGATAAAAGTCGCTTCGTTTCTAACAAATTGACGTCCTGAGTTAATTCAGAAATAGAGCCATCAGCTTCTTTATTTGACTGTTCATCTCCTTCTTCGCCAAATTCAATGGCAACAAGAGTGTCTTCAAATTTTTTTAATAAAGATTCACAAGAGATCACACCATCTTCAATATTCTTTTTTTCTTTTAAGAGTGCGGAAGATTTTCTACGATCGTTCCAAAAATTAGGATCGCTGTTACTTTCTGCTTCAATTTCTAAAATACGCTTTCTTTTCAGAGGAGTGTCAAAGATACCTCCGAATAGGTTCAAATTTTTCGCGGATTTCTGCAAGTAATGCGCGTTGTAATTCGCTCATGATTCTCCTCAAATAAAAAAATAAATTTTTAAGCAAGCAAAAAAGAACCCGTCAGTAGTATAATTGAAAAGACGGGCTCTTTTTTAAAAAAATTTATAGGCCACTTTGTGGCCTTCGTGAGACGATATGGTATCTAGTTTGTTTGTGCAACTCTTTTTGCAGGGAGATATTCGATGACTCTTGCTTGCCCCATTCCTGTTCATGGCCAATTGATCGACTGTGGATTCGCGGACTTAGGATATTTTAAAATTATCATTTTAGGTATTGTTCAAGGAATTACAGAATTACTTCCTATCAGCAGCACAGCTCATCTTCGCATTGTCCCCTCTTTTTTAGGCTGGCAAGATCCCGGGACGCCTTTTACAGGTGCGGTACAACTGGCTAGTTTTTTTGCAGTCATGATCTATTTTAGAAAAGAAATATTTAATATTTTTAACGGTTCAATAAAAAGTATAAAAAATAAAGACTATTCTTCTTCAGAATTTCGTTTAGGAATGGGCATTATTATTGGCACTATTCCTGTTGGTATCATGGGATTATTATTAAAATCAACTCTAAATGCCCCAAATTCACCATTAAGATCTCTCTATGTTATTGGTGTTGCTTGCATTGTCATGGGTGCCATATTTATTGTCGCTGAAAAAATATGCAAACATGAGCGCGATTTTTCTAAATTAACATTTAAAGATTGCATTATTGTGGGACTTTCTCAGGTAGCTGCTCTTATTCCTGGAGTTTCACGTTCTGGCGCCACAATTTCAGCCGGTCTTTTTTTAGGCTTAAAAAGAGAAACTGCAGCTGCCTTTTCCTTTATTTTAGGAGTTCCTGTCATTGTTGCTGCTGGTTTAAAACAAATTGAAGAAATGTATAAAGCAGGAATGACAACCCATGGCTGGAGTGTGCTTGCTGTCGGAATTATAACAGCCTCTATAGCTGCTTTTCTTGCTGTATTTGGACTTATGAAATACCTTGAACAGAGATCAACACTTATTTTTGCCTGGTATCGTTTGACTCTAGGTTTTATTCTGATTATTGGTGCCAGCTTAGGTTGGATAGTTTAATCCACAAATTTACCCTTTCACTGTATCCATTTCAGAATAAATAACCGACTGGATATTAAGGTCATTCATGAAACCTGCCAAACTAAATGATACGCAATATTTGCCTTGGCATCCTGAAAGTTGGATTAATTATAGACTTATCCAGCAACCAGAATATCCGAATCAATCGCATTTGTTTGAATCATTGCATATTTTAAATTCGGCTGAAACTCTTGTTACCGAAGAAGAAATATTACTCAATCGGCACTATATTTCAGAAGCGGCAAAAGGAAATATTTTTGTTTTACAAGCAGGAGATTGTGCCGAAACATTTGATAGCTGCCAATATGGTGATGTGATACAACGCGTCACTCATTTACAAGATTTATCTGAAATAATTCAAAATATATTAAAAAAACCTGTTGTTACAATTGGTCGCATTGCAGGTCAATACGCAAAACCCCGCTCCGAAGAGTTTGAAATTCAAAATGGATTTGAACTCCCAAGCTATCGAGGCGATATTATTAATAACATTGAATTTAAAAAGAATAAAAGAGTTCCAGAGCCTAAACGATTATTAGAAGCTTTTGAAAATTCAAAATTAACTTTAAATTGGATTAGAAAATATTTTCATGAAAATAACATTGCATTTAAAAATTCGCGATTTTTTACATCCCATGAAGCTCTATTATTAAATTATGAATCCTGTTTAACAAGAAAATCTAAAATATCGGATAATTGGTTTAATTACGGCGCACACTATTTGTGGCTTGGAGAACGCACGCGTGATTTAAATAGTGCTCATATTGAGTATTTAAGAGGCATATCGAACCCTATTGGAATAAAAATTGGTCCCAAATCCAATGCGCAAGAATTAATTGATATTATTAAAATTTTAAATCCAAATCATATACCAGGTAAAATTAATTTAATTACACGAATTGGTGCAAATAAAGTTTGTGATGTTTTAACTAAAATCATAGTTAGTGTAAATAAAGCTAAAACTCCCGTAACTTGGAGCTGCGATCCCATGCACGGAAATTCTTTTAAAACTCAAAATGGAATTAAAACGCGTGATTTTGAAAGTATTTTTAAAGAACTCATGGATACTTATTCACTGCATAACGAATTAGGATCAATATTAGCAGGCATTCATTTAGAATTAACCCACTTAAACGTAACAGAATGTTTAGGAGGACAAAAATCCAATGTTACAGAAAATAATTTGCTCCTCAATTATCAAACATATTGCGATCCTAGACTTAATAAAGAGCAAAGTCTTGAATTAATACATAAATTTGCGAAAAAAATAAACTAAATTATTTTTTTATGTGATTTTATGGTGTTTACGACAACGGGGTTCGTAACTATCAGCCGCCCCCACTAATACAATTTGATTATTATGAATAAGTCGTTGGCTATAATGCGCCTCATCATTACATTGGACACATATCGCAGAAAGCTTAGTTACTTTATTTGCCATAGCTAATAACTGGGGCATACAGCCAAAAGGTTTGCGTCGATAATCTAAATCTAATCCTGCGGCAATCACACGTATACCTTTTTCCATAAGAAGTTCAACATGCTCAAGAATATCATCAGAAAAAAATTGAGCTTCATCAATGCCAATAACGTCGACCTCATCTAAATCAAGTGAAAAAATCTCTTTTGTGTTTGATATTAAATGTGAAGTGATTTTTTGACCATTATGGCTGTATAATTCTTCATGTGAATAACGGATATCAGAAGCATGTTTAAAAACAAGAACCTTTTGTTTTGCAATAATTGCTCTTTTTAAAACACGAATTAATTCTTCCGTTTTTCCACTAAACATACAACCACAAATAACTTCAAGAACGCCATTATCATTTTTTCGCAACATAAAACCCTCAATATTAAAATAACATTTATTTGGCTAATATAATTTAAAATGAATTGCAACTTAAGCAAGAGCAGATGTACAGTATTTTATGTCTTGATACAGAAATGAGGTTTAAAATGAACAGTCATATGACTTCAGCACATGTCGTCATTGTCGGTGCTGGTTTTGCAGGAATAAATGCTGCAAAAAAATTAGGAAATAAGAGTGGCATCAGGGTCACAATTATTGATAAAAAAAATTATCATCTTTTTCAACCCTTATTATATCAAGTTGCCATGGCAGGTTTGAGTCCTGCTGAGATTTCATCACCTGTCAGGTCTATATTAGTTAAATATAAAAATATTGATACCGTATTTGGTAAAGTTACTAATATCAATCTTTCCAATCAAATTGTTCAAACTGAATTTAAACAATATGAATATGATTATTTAATTCTTGCTTGTGGCGCATCCCATAGTTATTTTGGAAAAAATGAATGGGAAAATTTTGCTCCAGGCATGAAAACAATTGAGCAAGCAACAGAAATAAGAAGAAGAGTCCTTACCGCATTTGAATTAGCAGAAAGAGAAAATGATCCACAAAAAATTAATAGTTACCTTACTTTTATTGTTGTGGGAGGAGGTCCTACGGGGGTTGAAATAACAGGCTCTCTTTGTGAAATTGCTTATTTTACTTTGAATAATGAATTTAAAAATATCGATCCTAAAAAAACAAAAATCTATTTAATTGAAGCAGGAAAAAAAGTATTGGCAAATTTTTCCGACTCGCTTACCGCGAAGGCTTTAGCAGATCTAAATAAAATAGGAGCTACTGTTCTCTTAAATTCCCGAGTTGAAAATATCACGCAAGAAGGTGTTTGGTTAAATGGAAAACTTATTCCTGCAGCAACAGTGATTTGGGCGGCTGGAGTTCAACCATCCGAAACGGGAAAACTCTTAGGAACAGAATTAGATCAATTAGGAAGAGTCTTAGTTGACAATTATTTAAACCTTAAAAACTATAAAAATGTTTTTGTTTTAGGAGATCAAGCTCATGCCAAAGGAAAAAATAATTTACCCTTACCAGGTTTAGCACCTGTCGCTATTCAACAAGGCATTCATACTGCTAAAAATATCATTCAAATTGTAAATGGAAAATCACCCTCTCCTTTTGAATATTTTGATAAAGGACAAATGGCAACCATTGGAAGAGGTCGTGCTATAACGGAGTTTTCAGGAATTAAATTAAGTGGAAAAATCGCTTGGCTGTGCTGGCTAGTCGTGCATATTTTATATTTAATTGGTTTTAGAAATAAGTTCTTTGTTTTTTGCCAATGGACTTGGTCTTATATTACATTTGGAAGAGGAGCTCGTTTAATTACAAATCAAAATTGGAAGAATAATGATTCATAATTTTTCAAACATGGAATTTCCTAAGGTCTTTAAATTAAATGATTTAGCGTCTAAGCTATCACTATGGCCAATAATTAGAATACCACCTTTAACAAGACGCATAACAAGTTTTGCAATAATTTCTTTTACTTTATCGGGAGTAAAATAAATTAACACGTTACGGCAAACTATTGTTTCATATGTTGGCGACATATTTTGTAACTTTATTAAATTATCTGTATAAAATTGACATCTCGTTTTAATATTTTGATCTGGCGTAAAGGAGTCTTCTTTATCCATTTTTTTAAGATGATTTTGATAATTTGGCGCAATTTTAATGAAATCTTTCATAGGATAAAGACCTTTTTTGGCCATTTCGACCGATACGGGATCAATATCAAAAGATTTATATTCATAATCAAAACCAGGATGTTGAGTTCTAAATGCCTCAAGAACTAAGCCAAAGGAATAAACTTCTTCACCTGTGGAGCATCCCCCAGAGTGCATTCTAAATTTTTTTGTTCCTTTAAAACGTTCTGCTAATAAGGCCTCAAATTTTTTATAGTGAGGCATTTCTCTAAACCATTCTGTTGTATGAATGGTAAAAGCACTTAATAATTGTGCAAATTCTTGGTCATCGGCAATAGCTGATTGTAAATAGGCATCTAAAGTAGCAGATTTTTTTACCTGAACTCTTCGTAAGACATTTGAAATAATAATTTCTCTTCGATAGCTTCCTTGTTGACAGTTGCCTGTCATATTTTCTGCCATGGCATAAATTTTTTCTCTGTCTTCTGGATTGAAATTATCTATTGGCATAGCTACCATTCCCTCTACAACAATCTTACGAAGGTTGCATTGCAGATTCCGTTTCTAAAGCATTTTTTACAACTTCTTTGACCACATCGGCTGTTAGCTCAATTCTCTTTAGCAATGACAATTCAATTCTGGTATCACGTTTATATTCTTTAAAGCCAAAGCCATAACTATGCGCTAAAGTATCAGATAGTATCAGGATATCTACAAGTTTATTGACTTCCACAGAAGCCGTATCTCTACCTTCTAATTTTTTTGTGTCATGCAAGGCAATCAGCTGTTTTACACGCTCTGGTATTTCCCAGGTTTCTAAAGCACGACAACCCAATTTACTATGAGGCTCAAGTCCTAATTGAATTTCTGCAGTGGCAAAATCAACTTTATTTTCAAGACAATACTTAGCCATTTGAGTAAAGTTTTCATTAAAAAGACTGGCCATAATGGCAATTCCTAAGTCATGCATGAGCCCTGCCATTTGAATATCTGCCACAGAGTCAGGCGCCACTCTTTTTGCAAATTCCGCGCAAAGAAGACTGACAAAGGAACAATGCCTTGTGAAACTATTAAAATCAAAAGTCAAAGAATCTTTAAAAACAAACGTGTTTTCAAGAGCATGCAAGATCATAAGTTGTCTTAAATTATCATGGCCAATCCTAAATATTGCTGTTTTTAAATCGCTGGTAGGAGTCCCTTTGCCAAGTAAAAAAAGACCCGAATTACCCAGTTTTAAAATGCTTGCAGAAATCCCAATATCCCTAGAAAGAGACTTTGCTAAAGCTCCCGAATCGGCATTGGGATTATAAAGATAGACAAGACACTCTCTTGCCACTTGGGGCATTGCTGGAAGTTTAAATCCTTCAGGAAGAAACATTTTCATAATAAAAGGCTTTCCAAAAAATTTATAATTTTTCATACTTTTACAGCAATGATATTATCGTCTTTTTTTTTACCTTTATAATAATGTCAATTTTTAATGGTTTAATTTAAAAATTGGTGGGCAAAATATATCGTGTTTTATTTATGCTAAAAAAGTGCCCTTAATTAATGTTTTTTACCTTCTTTGTTTTCATTGCTATCACTAAATAATTGCTGAAGAATTAAAACAAAGACTAAGGTTAAGCAAATCACTTCAATCCAAGCCCCTAAATACAGGGAGGCAATAATTGCTGGAATTGTTAAAACAAGTCCATAACTATTGGGAGCTACACTTTTCGCATTTTCATCGGTTCCTGCAAGGGCATAAACAAAAATCATTAAAGGAAAAGCGGTGGCTATAAAAATAATCCACGTCTGATCGGGATTTCCAGACTTATTAAAATGAGGAATCAGCTTAACAGCACCCATGACTAAGGAAATAAAACTTAAAACTGCGGCAATCCAGGAAGCAATATTTCGTTTCATAACATGATCACCTCAAAAAAATGTGTATTCCAAACTCCTTTTAGAATACACATTTTTTTAGATAAGGGCATTATTTTTAATATGAATTATATGTTGTTACATTAACTGATTGTTTTTTATTATAATTTCAGCTAAATTTTTTGTATTATAATTTGGTATTTGATAAGCCAAACAAGTTCTTTTAAACTTTTTATATGTAACCCAAGCTGTTAAGCCTTGTTTTTGATATATTTTATATGCACAACGCGCATTTTTTAAAGGGTTTGCTAAATCCGTTTCATTTAAACGACAGTCTTCCATCCAAATATCATTGATCTGCAATAATCCATGGTCTTTTGTATTATTTGTGTTGTGGCTATTTATAGCTGTCGGTATAAAGTTGGATTCAAACTCCGCTAAACACGTTACAACCGGCACCATTTCTTTTGGAAAACCCGCTTTTTCAAGGGTAAGAGCCACCTGTTCACGCGTCATTTGACGGTTATTTGACTTCGATTTAATCTTTCTTACTTGTGGAGCACCAAAGGCACCAAAAGTAAGAATGATCGACATAAGAGCTGAAATCAATTTCACTTGTATATCCTTTTATCTTGTTAAGTTGTTGTTAACTTAAGAAATATATATATGCTTAATAATTAAGCATATATACAGATAGAGCAAGATTTGTGCCACAACTAACTCACTGGAATAATAGCTAAGAAACTATTTCAGGAAACCATATGTGCATAAAAAGTAAACACTAAACCATAAAGTGTATAAATTTTATACATTTTTTATAAAAAACTGAATTCTTGTCATTCTAAAAGCAATTATGCTAGATTTTTCCCCAAGGCTGTAAGCCATTGCCAAATCCATTTGAGTGAGATCATCTATAATGCTTAATTATGACAATAATAAATCAACAAATAAATGCAATACTTTAATTCATCAGCTTAAAAATGCCAAAGAGAAAGCTCATTATTTTGAAAATAAATTAAAAATCCGAGACAATCGCTTTGCACTCTTTAGACTCATAAGCACAATTGCATTTTTAGCCTTTATTGTCGGACTCTTTTCGAAGCAAAATCAATTAAATAACTTTATTTTAATATTTTTATTTTTGATTTATTGCTTAATAACTTCATGGATTCATGGATATATTCAAATGAAACTCCGCAAATGGAGATCATTTACTCTCAGCTATGAACTATCCTTAGCAAGAATAAATAGAAATTTTGAAATGATTGAAGAAAATATATCTCCTTGGCACGATGATATCATCGAAGTGCCAAAAGGACATATCTATTCATCAGATTTAGACGTTCACACCCAGCTTTTTTCTTTATTTAATACGTGTTCAACTCAAGTAGGATCTGAAAAATTATTTCAGTTATTTATGGAAGCTGGGATAAATCCCTCCCCATCAAAAACAATTGAAGTTCGCTCTGCAAAAGCGAAATTAATAAGTAAAAGCTCTCATTTAATTCGGAAATTTGAAGCACTTCGTCTCGATGAAAACTTTATTTCTAAATTTTATAAACAAAAAGAAAAAATTCAATTTGAAGAGTCACAAAAAGAAATAGTTTCACATTCTAAGGAAAAATTAAATAATAAAGATAGAGCATTTTTTTACATACAAAATATTTTTTGCATTATAAGCATCATGGCATGGATTCTTATTTTACTTCCTGCTATGTTAAAATTTATAAATACTTCACAATCAGAGTTTTTAATACAACCCCTATTTTTATATGCACTTTTTATATTTTTAGGTGCCTTTATTTTTAACTCTATTACAGAAATGGCAGCAAAAGTTGCACATTCCACAAAAATGATTGAAGAAGTAATTAAATCACTTAAGATTAAAAATGGAAAAACGAATTCCTTTCACTTTTCATTTTTAGAAAAATCAGCAATTAAAAATATTAATTCTTTAAATTTTTTAATCAATTTAATTTCTTTAAGAGGAAACCCTATTTTTTGGATAACGTTACATCTTGTTTTTCCATTTGATGCTGTTATATGTTTTATTCTTCAATTTAAATTAAAATCAGTACAAAAAAATCTACCTGAATGGGAAAATGACCTTTATGAATTTGATTTACTTGCGAGTTTTGCTCGCTTCCATAATGAAAATCCCACAAGCCGTTTTATAACTCAAGAAGAACGAGCAAACACAAGTCCTCTTTTTATGGAATTCCATAACTTAGGACATCCCTTAATTGCAGAAGAAAATCGAATTTGTAATTCCATTAAATTAATGAAATCATCTCCTGTCGTGCTATTAACAGGCAGCAATATGGCTGGAAAAAGTACATTTTTAAGAACACTGGGAACAAATATTTTACTTTCAAATATGGGAGCACCGGTTTGTGCAGAAAAATTTATAATCCAACCTAGCCGATTGCTTTGCGCCATTCGCATAGACGACTCTTTGGAAGAAGGCACAAGTTATTTTTATGCCGAAGTCAAAAGATTAAAATATATTTTAGACTCTTTAAATGAACTGCATTCTGTGCCAGGTATTTTCTTAATAGATGAAATATTTAGAGGAACTAATAATAAAGAACGCTTTACAGGAAGCTATCATATTATTCATAAATTATTTGAAAAAAATTCCTTTGGATTTATATCCACACATGATCTCGCCCTAGCTCAAATACATGAGGAGGACAAAAGAATGGTAAATATGCATTTTAGAGAGCATGTCGAAGATAATAAACTTGTATTTGATTATCTCATTAAAGAAGGAGCTTGCCCCACAACAAATGCTTTATTCATTATGAAACAAGAAGGTTTACCCATTCCTTAAATAGAAGAATCATCTATTTTTGTGATTTTCTTTTTAACTTCGTTAGAGCATAATTTTTCAAGCCATATAAAAGGACTTTGACCTATTTTATGCGAATTAAAATCTTTACAAGCATCTTTTTGAAATGGATTTCCATTTGCTAAAATTAATGTTTTAGAATTAAATTGAAAGAGTGGTTTAATACTTTCAATATTATTGTTCTTAATTGACAAAACTTTAATTTTATCAAGTCTTGTAAGGCTATCTATTTTTTCAATAGAATTCGCACTTAAAAATAGCCATTGTAGATTTTTAAATGCCTGTAAAATTTGAATGTCTGAAATATGGTTATTAGATAGACTTAAAACAATTAAATTTTTTAATGAAGAAAGTGGCTTTAAGTCAGAAACTTCATTGTTATCCAACCATAGGGCACGCAATTGAATCAAACTACCAATAGGTGAGAGGTCGTCAATATCCTGACCTGCTAAATTCATCATACGAGCATTAAATAAACTTTCTTTTATGGATGAATCTTTGCAATCTGTAGCTTGAACAATATTCATAACAGCATCAACGGTTTTTTGAACCCCATTATCCGCAGACTTACGCATTTGACACCAAGACAAAAAAGTTCTGTTCATGCCAATTCGGTATGTTTTTTTATTTGAATTATCTTGATTTGCTAAAAACAAAGTGCATTCCATATAAGATTTAAATTTTTCCCTAGGATCTTTAATAACTAAGGTGTTTTGATGCATTGAAAACATGACACGGCAAAGCGAAGCTCCCTGAATATTTTCTATACGTGATAAATTTTCGACTTGAATGCGATAAGGGGAAGAAACAAGAGAGTTTTCTTTTTCTAGAAGGATACGATCATCTGTAAAAAAAATATTTAGCTTTATTTCCTCTGCATATGAATTTAGAGAAGTTCCTAAAATAATCAAATAAAAATAAAACTGTTTAAAAAAAATTTTGGATTTACTATTTGTATTTTTTACATTATTAAACATAGCTCATCCCTACACAGTTTAATTACCCATTACCTGTATATGTCAACCTATATTCATTTTCAATTAAGGGGTCATTTGTCTTTAAATTTGACACCAGACCCGCTAAAAAATGTTTATATTTTAAAGAATATCTAAAAAATATGAATTTTGAAGATTTATGAATTTAAGAAATCAATTTTTTGTGTTGCTGATTCCGAAAGTTCTGTAGATTTTTTAATATAAATTGAAGTAGTAGTTGTTAGCTTATGATTTAGCAATCTTTGAATTTGTAAAATAGGAACTCCCTGTGAATGAAGAAGCGTAGCAAGTGTTGCTCGAAAACTATGTGGACTTATATCTTTAAAAACTCCAGACTCTCTAACTGAAATTTTAATCATGTCAAAAATGGAGGTGCGGTTGAGTTTTGTTAAATTTTTGGACATTTGAGTACGAATGAAAAAATAATCGTTTGGCTTTGCATCTGTTCTAAATTCATTTTTATATTCAAGCAAAACTTGGGCTGTTTGCTGATGAATAATAGGCGAGTGAGTGAGATTTCCCTTGGTAACCAAATGCAGTCGCCAAAATTGACCCACATTTTCAAGACCATTAATTTTTAATTCGCAAAGCTCTTCTGCTCTCATACCAACTGTAAAGAGTGTATGCATGACAGTATAACGCAATTTCCAAATACAATAGCAACGACTCTGCTTTGATCTTGAAATTTGATATTGCTTTTTAGCAAATTCCAATAATTTATAAACCTCTTCCTCATTTAAAATATTTGTTTTTCCACGTTTATCCAATTTTGGCTTTTTGATTAACTCTAAAACATTAAACTCAATTAATCCTCTTTTTCTTGAAAAATTTAAAAAAGAAGAAAGGGCTGACAATTTTCTTGCAACGGATGCTAAAGAAAAATCGGATAAACTTTCCTTCCATATTATTACAAGTCTTTCTGTAACTAATTTTAACGTGGTAATTTTTACTTTAAGAATTTTAAATGAAAATAAAAAAAATTCTTCTAAATCTCTCGTGTAGGATTGTTTCGTATTTTCACTTTGATATGATTGGATAAACCAATGCATAGCTTCAATAACGTCTTGTCCAATATATTCTTCTTTTTTTAATAGTGTAGTTCTATCAATTACTACACTAATTACATTATCATTTTGCATCCTTGCAACTTTCATAAAGCAATTATTAAGTCAACTTTAAATCATTCTTGATTAAATAACTTTAATTATATTTCCATTTTTTACAAAAATTTCACTTGGAAGAGGTCTTAAATTATATTGACTTGCCATAGAACGACAATAAGCCCCAGCTTCAAAAAAGGCGATAACATCACCTTTCTGAATTTGTGGAAGTAAAGATTCTTTTGATAAAAAATCTCCACTTTCACAAACGGGACCTACAATTTTCCATTTCAATAATCCATGTGATAATTGCTTTTCTATACTTGATTTATTTTTAAAATTAACAATTTCAGAATGATGAATAGCACCATAAAGACTTGGTCTTGGAAAATCATTCATCGCACCATCAACATAGCAAAATAAATTTTCTTCCGAATTTTTCTTTTCAAATAAAACCTTGGTTAAAAAAATTGTGGAACTTGCAACAATACTACGACCAGGCTCAACACTTACAAATAACTTTGAAAAATCTTCTTGCCATAACTGCATGAGTTGCGCATAGTTTCTTGCTGAGTTTACAAATGTAGATAATAAAAAATGAAGATGCTTTTCAATATCTTCTCCATCAAAAGAAACACCATTTACAGGCACACCTAAACCACCACCAAAATCAATATGATGAATGGCAATATCATGCGTGTACATAAATTGGGTACAATCCAATAGTTTTTTTACTAACAAAGGAAAAATAGAATTTTCAGTAAGCTGTGATCCCACATGAACATGCAAACCTTTTAATGGTGAAATCCAACTTAAATAGTCTTTTTTATTTTTAAATGTATCTTTTTTATTCAAAAGCCATTTTTCAAAATGCTCAAATAAAATTCCAAATTTTGAATTTAATGCCCCTGTTTTTAAATGCGGGTGTGTGTCAACTTCAATGGAAGGATTTAATCTTAAAGAAATTTTAGGATGCTTCTTTAATTTTGCTTTTTCTTCTCCAAGATAGTATAAAATGTCACTTAATTCGCTTAAGTGTTCAACACTTAAATAACCCAAACCACCCGTTATAGCCTCCTTCCATTCTTCTTCTTTTTTACCAACTCCGGCAAAACATATTTTTTCGGGAGCAAAACCGGCTTGCACGGCAGCTCTCCATTCACCAATAGATACAATATCAATTCCTGCTCCAGAGTTTTTAATTTCCTCTAAAATAGGAGAGGAAAAGTTTGCCTTCATTGCATAAAAAACCTCATTATTTCTAAAAAAATAATTTAATGATTTTTTGTATTGCTTCACCCTTTCTGCGACAGCATTTAAGCTTGTTACATAAACAGGCGATCGATTTAATGATAAAATTTTTTCTAACGAAACAGAATCAATAACAAGACCGTTGCCATTCGTTCGCTTTTCTAAGGGACTTAAATCAATAAAAGGACGCATTTTTCAGGCCTTATCTCAAAATGATTCAAACTGCCCTAACAATTGGGCGCCTACAATTCTTTTGTATCAGCTGCCAATAGGTGAAGTCCAGCGCAGGAATCTGTTTCCTTGATTTGGAATTACAAAAAAATTTATGAGCTTCTATTTTTGCGGTAGGAAGTATTGAAAAAACTGAGGCAAGATTCAAGTAAGACAATGCTAGGTAGGACAAAATAGAAATAAGAAGCCCATGAATTATGTATAAATATGACTCATGCTTTTTTTGATCACAATAAAAGGTGCCCTTGTCCAAAAAAAAGACATTTGAAAATTCAATAAAATTATAAATATCTAAATTATAGAAAACTAAGAAAATATTGGTCATTTATCATTGATCATTAATTTATTGAAAAATATTAGAATTTAAAATTTAATGAAATGTCTTAAAAAATTACATTTTAATATTAATTTTTATATATCAAGAATTATTAATTGGTAATTATCTAAAAACAGCGCCCCATTTGAATAAAAAAAATATTAAAAACACAAATTAATTTATTAAATTATCTGTAGATATTTAATTATTATGATCATCTAAAAAGCGAATCACTAAAAGGGCGATATCGTCTTTCTGTGGAACGCCTGCAAAATATGAATAGGCATCATCAGTTACGTTTTTTACAAATTCCTCAGGATCTTGATAAGCATGCGTTTCCATTGATTTTTTAAAGTTTTTTAGTCCGTATTCACGATTGCTTGGCGATTCTCCCTCAATAATACCGTCGGTATAAAAGACAATTTGCTGTCCTGGTTGGAAATCAAATTCCTTACTTTCATAAGTTGTTTCTTTAGCAAAACCTAAACGCGCGCCCGTAGCAGGATAAATATATTTTACTTCGTGCTTGCTGCCTTTAAAGGAAATGATCGCAGGAGGCGTATGCCCGGCTGATGAGGAATAAATTTTTTGCGATTTAAAATCAATTAAAGTTGCTACCATTGTCATTAAATATGTTTGTCGACCTGTATCAAGAATACATTCATTTAAAGATTTTAAAACTTTTGCAGGCAAATCAGAATTTGCCTGAACTGCACCCATTTGAACACATTGCATTAACATATCTGAAGCACCGCGTGTCACAGCGGTGATTAATGCTGCAGGAGTGCCATGCCCGGTCACATCACCAAATAAGACTAAAATTTTTCCCTCTGCAATTTGATAGACCCCAAACCAATCTCCACCACATTGGCTCGCTGTCTTAAAAAATGTGGAATATTTATATAATGAGGATACAGGAATATTTTTTGAAATAATGGAATCTTGTACTGCACTTGCAAGTTCTATATCTCTTTCCAAATTTGCTCTATTCTTTTCTCGAAGAATATGCCATTCATTTTCGATTGCTGTAACAAATGATGTCGATAATGATTTTATGACTCTGCTTTTTTCTTCATCGAGTCTATGAAGTGATTTATTATAATAGCATTCAACGGCACCCATAAATATATTTTTAGAATTTAATAAAGGTACAATTATCACATTATAATTCGTTGACTCATTTGCTAAATTTGCATTACTTGATTCTAAAGCAACTTCTTTAGATGATAATATTTTTTCAAGAATAGGTTCATGCCTTGATTTTTCAAGAGAATCGGACAATCTTATAACAGATTTAAAATCATCTAGAGCCTCATTTTCAACATTTAACCAGACTTCTATTTTGATTGCATCAGCTAAACTTATTAAATATCTTTCATATATTTCAACAGATTCTTTTATACTACGACTTTTAACTATGACTTGTGATGCTTCAGATAGTCCTCTGATTAAATTCAAGCTATGCTCTATTTTATCAACCATGTAATTAAAGTTTTTAGAGAGTTTATCGAGTTCATCGTTACCTTTACCAAGTTGCACCCTTGAAAATTTACCCGATGCAATATCCAAACTGGCCTCTACTAATTTTCTAATAGGGGAAATAACTTGAGCCTCTAAAAATATATAACAAAGAATAATGATAGAAAAGCTTAGACCAATCGTAAATAAAATAAACGTAATTTTTTGTTCCCACAATCTATTGGCAATATATTCTGTTGAGAAATCTAAAATAACATAACCTAAAAATTTAGATTCTGAGAATTCAGTTTCTTTCCACCATAATGAACCGACAAGTTCATGATAAATATCACTCTTATTTATCATTACAGAAATCATTTTTGAAGGTGTCAAATCAAATGGCTTTTTTTGTGATAAAAGATATTTTAAATTAACACTTTTATCAGTTGTGGAAGAATCCTGTTCAACAATTTCTACTTTATTCTCCGCTGATTTTTTAATGTCAATACCTGAAAAGAAATTTCCATCTGCATCATACATTTGAATTTTTCGAATTGTTCCCGCTTCAAATAAAGGCTTCATACCACGGATAGAAATATCCTTATCCAATTCCCACAGTGATTTAGATAAAAAGCCTAATGAATTTGAAAGAAGTAAAATGTGATTCGCTTCTGCATCCGTATTAAACGATTTTGCAGCACGATTGATTTGATAAAAACTATATAATGACATCACACCAAAAGTGGCGGCAAGTAGTAAAATAATGATTTTAGGAGCAAGTTTCATGTAACCCCCAAAATCTGAAAACTTATAAGTTCAATTTTCAGATTTTATACCCTAAATTTATCCTTTCTTATCGGATTTATATTTTAGCACTTAACATCATTGGTTTTTTCACAATTTAAATTAGTTTGGAGTGCAAATCAAAAAGGTTACTTCTGTTTTTGAAGTCAAAAAATAGTTATTATGTGGCGGTAAAAAAATACAGCGTCCTGTCAAAACTTCGATTTTTTCAGTTTCTTGAGTGCTTAAGTGCAAATTTCCATGAACATGAAAAAGCAATCTATAGCTCAGACTGGGTTTTAACATTACTGTCTTTTGAGACTTTAATTTAAAACGTGAGGATTGAAATTCTTGAAAGGAACAGACTCTTTCTTCACAATAATCTTCATTTTCAACAAGTATTTCTAATGTGGTTTTTTGTGGCGGTAAAATTTTCATTTTATCAAAAGCTTTTGCTGTGTCCCAGTAAGGTTGTGTTAAAACTTTTTGGGCAAAACTGATAATCATACGTTCGTAAGTGGGAGTTTGAAATTCAATGACTTTAACTCCATGTTGCAGAGCATGTGGTACTAAGGTAGGAACACGAATAACATCACCAATTGTTAAATGAATATAACCTGCAAAGGAATCCATTAATACTCGTTTTTCTTTTTCTTCTAAAATTAAATTTTCTGGTAGTCGAGCACTCCAGGCTTTAATTTGTTCGGAAGCAATAGGTTCGTTTAAAGGAATTTGATTTTCTTCCCGATACTGATCGAATATTTTATCTATTTTTCTTCTTACCGATTCATATTCGTGAATGGCATTTTGAAAGTGAATTTTAAATTCATTGATATTAGAGGAATATTCATTTAATTTTTCAGGATTAATACCAAATTTAATTTTGCCAAAATCCGTTGCAATATCAGTAACCACATAGACTTCATTTTTTTCTGTATGTAATTCATAATAAAGATCCCCATAAACTTCATCTGCAATAGGATCTAAAATTTTAACCAAAGTTAAATTTTTTTCTTTATGCTCTTGCCCTAATAAAC
The DNA here is from genome assembly GCF_001907975.1 of Silvanigrella aquatica. Classification (NCBI taxonomy): domain Bacteria; kingdom Pseudomonadati; phylum Bdellovibrionota; class Oligoflexia; order Silvanigrellales; family Silvanigrellaceae; genus Silvanigrella; species Silvanigrella aquatica. The sequence continues at coordinate 1,604,397 of NZ_CP017834.1, read as the reverse complement.
CTTGTGGATAACAAGAAAACACCCATGGTAGCGGTAAAGAAGAAGCAGGATTTTCGTGTGTAAATACCTTAGAAACCCCTCTTTTTTCTACGCCTGTAAACCAAATTTCTTGCCCCCAAGGTTTAGGAATAAAAACAGGCTCAAAAAAGAAAAACTCTTTAGGTTTTATGCAAACTTTTTGTTTTTCTTTCTTTTCAAAATCATTTTTTATATTATTAAACAAAAAATGATTAAAATAAACGGTTATGGGTATCAAATTATTTGTATCTTGTTCCTGTATCTTTTCTTCTCTCCCTAAACTTTGTATGCAATTTTCAATAATTAACGAAAGAACAGGCTGAATAACAAAAGAGGGTATATAAAAATTTCGGTTATGGGTATCAAATAAAACTTGATAAGTTACCTTAAGATTTTGTTTCTTTTGAAGCCAATGCTCATCGAGCTCAAAAGTCGCGACAATAAAAGCATGCTGAACATGTTGATAATTCTCCTTTAAAGAACACAGCATATTTTTCAGCATATTTTCAGGATGAGATATCTTTTCAGCAAAAAAGACCGCATGTGTTGCCGAATTTGAATTATTCTGACTTTCTTCAGACATAGATAATCCTTAATTTTTTTGGCATAAAGAACAAAACCAAGTGCTTCGCCCTTTTTGCACAATACGTTTGATAGTTCCTTTACAATCATTTTTTAAACAAGCTTGTGATTCACGTCCGTACACCTGATGAACATCTTGAAAAGAGCCTTTATTGCCATTTAAAGAACGATAAGTAGAAATGCTTGAACCACCCAAATGAATCGCTTGCTCAAGAATTTGAGGAATAACTTGTGCCAGATCTTTCCATTTTTGCAGAGAAACTTCGTAACATAATTTTAATGGGGAAATTTTTGCATGAAATAAAGCTTCTACAGCATAAATATTTCCAATCCCTCCAATTATTTTTTGATCCATCAGTAAATCTTTTACAGTCACTCTTTTTTGCATGACTTCTTCTGATAAAAAGAGGATTTCTAATTCATTTTTATTTAAGGGATCACATGAAGAAGTTTCAGAATCAATTTCTTGTTTTATTATCCAAAAACCAAATCGACGAGGATCGACATAAGCTAAGCCTTCCCCATTTTCAAAATACAGTGAGACATGTTGATGTTTTTCTAATGATTTTGAAAGAATAGGCTTAAAAGAACCACTCATCCCTAGGCTCACATGGACGGATCCTTGAGACGTCTCTAAAACCATCTGCTTCCCTTCACGGTAACAGCGCTGAAAAAAATTCCCCTGTGAAAATATTTTAAAAAGTTCCTTTTTTTGAAAAGGATAGCGTAGATTTTCACGATGGAACTGTATTTCTTTTATTTTAAGTCCCGCATATGATTTATTTAATGCATTCACAAAATTTTGTACTTCAGGCAACTCCGGCATACACACTCCACATCAGAACACAAAAAAGGTAGAAATTTCTTACTTAAGAATTTGGCGCACACCCAAACAAATTCAAAATTTGGGTACAATATCCTAAACAAATCATTAAAACAAAGGAAAAGATATGAGTCAAATCTTTAGAATTGCGACCAGTCAAGCCATTCGTGAAATCATTGAAGAAAGCGCTGTGGAAGGTCGATTTGGCCTTATCTTAACAGACGATGGAATTGAGAAAATTGCACAAAGAGTGGTCGACTTATTTGAAATGACCTTGGAATTAAGGGCAAAAACACAAGCTATGTTTGCCGGAATGAATAATTCTCAGGCAGCCACTCCCGCTAAACAAACGGCAAGTAAAAATAATTTTTTAAATGAAGAAAAAGCACCTTTTCCTAAAACTAAAAATGCCGCTGAAATTTATGATTTTGGCCAAAAAAAGAGAAATGACTTAGATTCCCTTCCCATGCCACTCGTTCACGACGTGAAACTGCCCCGCACTCGTTTTGGTTTGAGCTTAGAAGAAAAGGAAAGGCTCAGAAAATAGCACTATGAACGTTTTTCTTGCAACCAACGGGTAACGCGCGTAGCAAATTGCCGCGGCACAAACTTCGCCGAACACACTCCAATTTTATTCACAACACCTGGAATAATAATGCTTTGAGCGTCGAATAAAGCTTTATACCCTGCACGAGCCACGGAAGCAGAATCGGAAACCAAGGGCGAATTGAAAATTTTAGAATGCGCATCAATTTTAGCGACCGACTGAAACCCTGACTGGGTGGGACCCGGGCATAAAGTTGTGACATTAACTCCCGTGCCTTTTAATTCATTTTCCAACGCTGCGCTAAATGATAAAACATAGGCTTTTGAAGCATAATAGACACTCATTAATGGGCCCGGTTGAAAAGCTGCCGTAGAAGCTACGTTTAAAATTCGTCCAAACTTTTTATCCAACATAGGTTTCAAATAAATATGAGTAAGTTCCGTTAGAGCTGCAATATTAACTTGTATTATATTTGTCTGAATTTGAGTGTCAATTTCATAAAACATTCCCATAGCACCGAATCCGGCATTGTTAATTAAAAAATCAATATGTACATCCAGTGATTGGGTTTTTCGAAAAAGTTCTTGCGCAGCACCAGGTTTTGCAAGATCGCACGAAATAGGCTTACAAAAAATTTTGTATTTTTCAATGAGTTCTTTTGCAAGATGATCTAATTTATCACCACTTCTTGCTACTAATATTAAATTATAACCATCTTTTGCAAACAAATGCGCAAAATCAAGTCCAATTCCACTAGAAGCTCCTGTGATAAGAGCTGTTAAATTTTTTTTAGAATTTTCATTGAGATCTTTTTTCATTTTTAGGCTTGACTCCACTTTGTTTTAAAAGCGATACCATTTTCAAAAAAGCCGCTAAATCGCCTGTAATTGTAACCTTACCTGTCACAAAGGCAATGTGAGCTTTTAAAGTACCTATTAATAATTTATATAATGTATTTGAATCTGTATAAATTGTTGAACGAGCCGAGCCATCTATTACATTTATAACTTGAGTTTTTGTTACAGGCCATATACACTCTGGATCAACTAAATAATTAAATGATCCTTCCTTATCTTTTGAGAGACAAACAGACCAAGAGCCTTGTTCATCAACCATAACTATAAAACGGGGATCCCCATCAATTTTAAATAAAAAATCTCCACGCAGCGAAGACAATTCATTTGAGGCTAAATTTCTCAATTCAGAACATACCAATTTACGAAATGAATCGGCAATATTCCACAATTTATCTTCCTCTAACTGAGGATGAAAAATTGAATTATTTTCTTGAACTAATTCCAAAACAATTCCTTTCCAATTAATTTATAAGTGAGAGCTCCCAAGAAAACTGAGCCTGGGCTTCACTCGAATTCATTGAAAAAATAATAGTTCTGTCTTGTCCAAGGGGCATTTGAGATTTTGCTTCATTTAATTCAAATAAATCTTTTGCATTACGACCATTCAATATTTCTACAGGTAATTTAAAGACAACCACATAAAATCGACTCCAAACACTTCCTTTTGGAAAGTAAGGAGTCAAAAGTTCGGGTTTACGATAGCGATTCACAGATAAAGGATTTATTGTTTTTCCATTGATAATTAAATTTATATTCCAAAAACGTTTATCATCTAAATCTAAATAAGATTCTGACCTTGTAAAAAGGTCGACAACAACACTTATGGTATCTTTATTTAAAATTATTTTACTATCTACTTGTTCTTGATTTCCTTGAATTTCTAGCATTCTTAAACGATAAGAATCTTCCATTTCAGGAGAAACCAAGACTGCTGATGCTGTAAATTTAAGCTCTAAATCTTTATAAGCACTTACTTTTTTTCTCCATTTCTCAAGCACGGGTTGATATTTTACATCATCAATTGCAGATTGAGGAGTATTTGTAGAATAAAGAGTTGAACAAGCTGTACATAAAATTAAAAAAAAGCTATACCCCAGTGTCTTAAACAAAGGGTTGATGTGTCTAAAAAAATGAACTCTAAATTTCACAGATGCGTATCCTTGTTTCAAATAATAAAAAAGCACATATCGATAATGATGCTAGCATAACCGAGTAGTCAAGATACAGAAGGGATAAAGATGAAAGCCTTAAGAACTTTTTTCATGGAAGATTGGCTCGAATCATTCCGATTCCAAGCAAAATTTAATTTAGGTGAATCAGGGGGACGCCCCAAAGTTGTCCAGGAACTTCTTTCTCTTTCGGGAGTAAGCAAACAAAATTCCACTGATACCTTTTTGCAAATGAAATTATGCGACAGTCCCAACCGCGGTCGCGACGATCTGCGACAACTTGTTGCAAATATGCATCCAGGAGCCAATATTGACAATGTTCTCATCACAACAGGAACAAGTGAAGCTCTCTTTTTATTATTTAGACATTTAAATCCCAAAAAAGTAGCATTAGCTCTCCCTGCTTTTCAATTGTTATATGAACTGCCTGTTTCTTTAGGTGCTAAAATAATTCCCCTCCCTATTCGTTATTCAGAATTTGGACAGCCTTTTATCGATGAGGAAGAATGGCTTGAAACCATTCGCAATCAACAACCCGATTGTATTATTATTAATAATCCTCACAATCCTTCTGGTCTTATTTTATCTCAAGAATTTATCTCAAAAGTAACAAAATTATCTCAAGATATAAATTGTAACTTAATAGGTGATGAACATTATCGTTTTTTATCTTCTGACACCGAAACTCTGGGAAATACCATTTATCAAAATAATGAGAATACTTTTATCACCGGTTCTTTTATCAAATGTTTTGGGACTCCTGGTTTGCGTATTGGCTGGTGTGTAGGTTCGCAAAAGGCTTTAAATGCTATGCAAAATGAAAAAAATTATACCACTCATACTGTCAATCCCATTTCAGAGTGGATTTCATTTGAAATTTTAAAAAATCAAAACAGCAATTTATTTCAATTTGTTAAAAAAGAATGGCTTGAAAATAAAAATATATTAACGCAATTTTTAAATCAATCAAAGACACTTTATGGATGCGCTCCTGAAGGAGGTCTTGTCACTTCTCTCGGATTTAAAAACAGAAATAAGTCTAAGGACATTCAAGTATTATTTAATCAATTATTTCAAAAAGAAATTTTTGTTTTACCGTTATCAAGTATGGAATTTGGATCTTTTGATTTTCAAAATGAAGAATTTTATAAAAATGTTAAGTTATCTGAAATAAATAAAGGCTGCGGATTTCGCTTGGGAATGGGTATAGAACCGCAGCAATTTAAAAAAGCTTTGGACGAAATAGAAAAAGCTTTAACGCTTTAAGTATTTTTCTAATAAGTTAAAAGTATATTTTATTTCATCTTCCGTTGTTTCATGAGCTAAAGATAAACGAATTGCATTTTTTGCTAATGGCGCCGATTTTCCTAAGGCTAAAATAACTTTTGAAGGCAAATTAGCGCCACTACTGCAGGCCGATCCGGAACTGGCACAAACCCCTTGCATATCCAACTCAACCAATAAATCTTCACCCTTAAATCCTTTTCCGGTTAAGGAAAAATTAATTGTATTAGGAATGACATTTTCAAAAGGAGAATTCATTTCAACATGAGGTAAAGTAACAATTTTTTGATAAAATGTTTTTCTTAAATCATTTACCTTTTCAAGATTTTGAAACCATTCAGGTTGATTTATTTTATTAGCAACAAGTCCAAAACTGACAATTCCTGGAAGATTTTCCGTTCCCGCTCTTCTATTTTTTTCTTGAGCTCCACCTAAAACAAAGGGTTTGAACTTACGTCCTCGTCTTAAAAATAAAACCCCAACTCCTTGAAGAGCTCCTAATTTATGTCCAGAAATAGCGCAAGAATCCGCTCCCATTGATAGCCATTGATTTGAAGGCAGTTTGCCAAAGGACTGCACACCATCCACATGAAAGTGAATTTTGCGTAAATTCTCAACTGTTATATTAGGATTTAAATGCTCACTGAGTTTTTCAAATTCTTCTTTTTCATCGCCATCCAACAAAATCCCCCAGCGCTTATAATGCAAAAAATCACCTAATTTTTTTACAGGTTGGATAGAACCTATTTCATTATTTGCAGCCATTATAGAAATTAATGTTGTTTGTGTAGTGATATTTTTAATAACATCAATTAAGGTAACAAAGCCCTGTTCGTTCACAGAAATTTTTGTCAAATTTAAATTTTTATATGTATTTAGAATTTCAAGGGGCTGATCAACAGCAGGATGCTCAATAGAAGAAATAATCGCATGTTGCTCATTCAATGGAATGTCATTGTGATTTATGACAGCCACTGTCCCTATATTATCAGCTTCAGATGCCCCCGATACAAAAATAATTTCGGCAACATCTACACCTAAAGCTTGGGCGATAGAGCGACGAGCTTCTGTTATAGCAACAGAAGCTGACCTTCCCACAGCATGGGGACTTGAAGGATTTCCTAAGCAACCTGCAAGCTTTGTAAAAAGTTCTTTTAAATGAGCGTCCGTAGAGGGGCTGGTCGCGTTATGATCGAGATAAATTGTTCTCACAAAAACTAAGACCTCGCATTCAGGGAGCGACCTGATTTTTTATGAGAAGCAATTTTACTTGCCAATACTTTTTCCGCCGATTTTTTAGATTTGCCAAAGGCAATTTTAAGAACTTCATTTAAGTTTGATACAGGAACAACGCGCATTTCTTTCAATACTTCTTGAGGTATTTCATCGAGATCGTGCTCATTCTCATGAGGAATTAAAACCTGTTTAATTCCATAGCGATGAGCCGCTAACAACTTTTCTTTAATGCCACCCACGGGGAGCACATCCCCACGTAAGGAAATTTCTCCCGTCATAGCCAAATCGGACGCAATAGGTTTTCCCGTAAACTGACTGACAATTCCTAAAAAGGTAGCAACTCCTGCACTAGGACCATCTTTTTTAACTGCCCCTTCAGGAAAGTGAACGTGTAAATCTTTTTTACCCACAGATTTCGCATTCACGCCACAAGATTCCGCATGAGAACGAATATAAGCAAAGGCCGTTTGGACAGACTCTTTCATGACATCGCCCAATTGTCCCGTTAAACCAAATTTTCCGGTTCCAGGAGAACTGGCTGCGGTTTCTATATAAAGCACATCTCCTCCATTGGGAGTCCATGCCAATCCCGTTGCAACACCAATAGGCAAAATTTCAGGACGTTTTTTATCGTTAAAGGGAAAGTTTCCAATGAGTTTTTTAACTGTTTCAATGTTAATTTCTTTTATTAACGGTTTTATTTCTACTTTTATTTCATCAGTTTGATTTTGCTCGGATTCTGTTTCCTGTTGCTTCATTCCCGCTTCCACACATTCCCGCGCAAGTCCACGGACAATTCCAGCCAATTCTCTTTTCAACTGACGAACACCCGCCTCACGTGTGTAAAGCTGAATAATACGACGCATGGTTTCTGGTTGAATTTTTAAATCGACCAAATTGCTCATGCCATGATCATCAATCACTTGAGGTAACAAGTGATCAAAAGCAATATGCTCTTTTTCCTCGAGGGTATAGCTGCTCAAATCAACTATTTCCATACGATCTCTTAATGGAGAAGGAATTGTAGCTAAGTTATTCGCTGTAGCAATGAAAAAGACCTTACTTAAATCAAGAGGCACATTTAAAAAATGGTCTGTGAAGGTATGATTTTGTTCCGGATCAAGGACTTCAAGTAAAGCGCTGGCGGGGTCTCCTCTGCCATCCGCAGCCAATTTGTCAATTTCATCCAATAAGATGACAGGATTCATAGAACCTGATTTTTTAAGCGCATCGGCAATTTTACCAGGCATACTCCCGATGTAAGTTCTTCTATGTCCACGTATTTCAGATTCATCACGCACCCCACCTAAGGCAATGCGCATAAACTTCCGTCCTAAAGCTTTCGCAATAGATTTGCCCAAACTCGTCTTACCCACTCCAGGAGGGCCTACAAATAATAAAATAGGACCTTTTAAAGCGTTTTTTAAGGCACAAACGGCAAGAAACTCGAGGATTCTCTTTTTGACTTTGGCAAGACCGTAGTGATCTTTATCCAATACACTTTGCGCTTCTTTTAAGTTGATTTCGTTTTCTGTAAATATTTGCCACGGAATGTCCAATAACCATGTAACGTAATTATGGCTTACCATATATTCGGGTGAACCGGGCATCATCATGCCCATACGCTCCACTTCACGTACGGCGATTTCTCTCACCTCATCACTCATTTTGCTATTTGCAATACGTTCATGGAAATCGGAAGGTTCACTGGCCGGACTGCCCTGAGGTTTTCCGTCTATTTCACCAAGTTCTTTTTGGAGAAGCCGGAGCTGTTCCTTTAAAAAGTACTTGCGTTGCTGCTTGCCCATTTCAGACTTGACATCAGAGTTAATTTTATTAGAAATTTCAAGCACTTCAATTTCTTTGGTAAGACTTGCATGTATTTGGCGCAAGCGCAACTCCAGATCATCCGTCTCAAGAAGAGACTGTTTTACTTGAAAATCCATACTCAAATAGGGGACGATAAGATCTGCTAAATAAGCCGCATCTTGCACATTTTCAATGAATAAATTCGCTTCTGAAGGAATATTAGGAGACAAAGAAATTGCTTTTTGCACAAGTTGCTTCATCGCCTTACCCAAAGCAACCACTTCCAAACGCGTTTCTTGTTCTAAGGTTTCATTTTCTAAAAACTCCACCTCTGCCGAAAGATGCTCTGCTTCTGCATTCACGTAATTTAAAATACGAAAGCGTCTCACGCCTTGCACAACAGCTCCACCAGAACCATCGGGAAAACGCATAATCTTTAAAATTTTTGCCTCTGTCCCAATTTCATAGAGATCTTCGGGTAGAGGCGATTCTGCATCAGAATTTTTTTGAGCCAAAATTCCAATTTTGCCACCAATCCGGACAGCTCTGTCGACAGCTTCCGTGGTCCACTCTTTTCCTGCCGCAAAAGGCAAGACGTTATGAGGAAAAAGGACAATATTTTTAACAGGAACTATCTTTAAAATGCGAGGAGCCTGTTTTTCATTTTCTGCTTTATTAACGTTCTCTTTTGGCTTTTTTGCAATGACACGGATTTTTTTGTCTACTACCACAGGGAGCTGCTCAGTATCCTCACTAAGAGAGTCGCTTTGCTCTTCTATGTTCTCATTATTCATTTTAGATAACTTATTATTTTTCTTGTCTTCCATGATACCCTCTTAACGCCCGTGACTTTTCAGCCAAAGGAATTTATAATCGTTCCTTTGCGAATATGGCTCGCAAATTGAATATGTCAATATGTTAAAAGAATCTTGAACAGGCGCCGCTAAAGCCTTGCATCCCGATTGAAATCCTGTTAAAGGCTTTAAGCTTACGGCTAACCATAGGCTTTATATAAGTCCTTTGTATGCTATATTATTTTTCTTGAAATATTAAAGTTCTTGGAGGTTTCTTTATGTCACGTGTATGTGAACTTTCTGGTAAAAGCGGTCTTGTTGGCAACCGCGTATCCCATGCAAAAAATAGAACCAAAGTTCGCCTTCTTCCAAACCTACAATCCAAAAGCATTTACGCTCCTGGCCTAGGCAAATTTGTAAAAGTTCGTCTTAGCACAAGCGCACTACGTACTGTAAATAAAATCGGTATTGAAGCTTATTGCGCTAAAAATGGAATTGTAATTCGTTAATTAATAATTCTGTATTTTTTTATAAATAAAAGCATCTTATTTTAAAATAAGATGCTTTTATTTATTTAAGAAATTAGATTTAGTGAACACAATCTAAAAAACATATTTTTAAAATTCATTTTAATTCTTTATCCAAAAATGCAATTCTATTCTTCATCACATTGTAAGCCTTATCCATAATGTCAGAAATGTCATCCATTCCATGACCATGGGTCGGAATAGCATCTAAAACCTCGACTACAACACGACCGGGAGACCATTTTGAAAAATCTAGAGCATTTTTAAATGTAGATACAACGAGGGGTTGCAGAGGAACCTGATTTTGCAGAGCAGCATAAAAACCACCTTTTTTAAAGCTCTTTAAACCCCTGCCATGACTGCGTGTGCCTTCTGGAAAAATCCAGAGAGAGGATCCTTCTTGTAAAGCGACATCTACAGTTTTCATGGTTCCCATAGCCTTTTGATGGTTCTTTCGATTCAAATACAGGTTGCCTGCCAAATAGAAGACCCACCCAAAAAGAGGAAACCAAATTAAAGATTTCTTCCCGATAATCAAAGTATTTTTAGGGACTATAGCACCAAAAATAATTAAATCAAAGAAGGATTGATGATTTGCAATAAAAACAGCTGTTCTGTTTCTTAAAATGCGACGTTTTCCTCTAAATTCAATTTTTATACGCAAAATTTTCATTGATATATAAGAAAATGCTCTGCCAAAAAGAACATTGTTATTTTTATTTCTAAACCGAATTAAAAATACGAAAAGAAATACAAAACTTAGTAAAAAGAAGATTGCAAAAATGAAAAAGCATCTCAAGCTTATTAAAATAATGCCAAGCATGTAAAAAAAAATCCCCCCACGGCCAAGGATTATACAAATATCAAAAATTATTTTTTAAATCTATAAAAAAATGACTTTAATTTTAAAATTATAAAGTTTTAGTAATTTTTTTTTAACCACTGAAAAAATTTTGGATTAAATATAAATTCAGAATAATTGACAATGAATTAAAGATTCAAGATAATTCAAACATTCGCTCGTATTTAAATAGCGGTAAAAATAAGGTGATTAAAAAATATCTCTCTGATTTTGAAATCTTAGAAAAGCAATATCCAGGCTGTATTCCAGACAGTTTAAATTTTAATTTTAGCAAACATAAGGGGCATATTGTCTTTTCAGGAATCATCCATGGTAATGAAACAGGATCGCTCCCTGCTCTTCTTGAAATTGCGAAACTGCTTGCAAATAAAAAAATCAATTATGGTGGAAAAGTTACCTTATTACTGGGTAATAAAAAAGCCTGCTTAAAAAATATTCGATTTTTAGAATACGATTTGAACCGCAGCTTTGGAAATAAAGGTCCACATGAAAACACCTTAGAAGGCAAGCGCGCTACTGAAATAAAAAAGTTATTATTAGATGCCGATGTTTTTGTCGATTTTCACCAAACGACAAAGCCGAGTCTCGAACCCTTTTATATTTTTTCAATGCACGAAAAAAGTTACCTTTGGGCAAGAGCCATTGGGAACAGCAATATTTTTGTCACTCGAAAAATAAAAAAGCCGTACTCACCAGAAGGAATGTGTTCCGATGAATTTATGCGTTTTTTAAGCAAGGCAGGGATTACCCTAGAATTAGGAGAACAAGGAATTCATAAAAACGCAGAAATAATTTGTTTAAATGCTATGAAAAAAGCGCTTTTTATTATGGATGATATCTTCCTGAAAAGAAAAGAATTATCAAAATGTGCCCGTAAAAATAAAGATTTTACTTTTCTTGAAATTAAACATTCTGAAATATTTTCAACACCAGATAAATCATTAATTGAGGACTATCAAAATCTTCAAAAAATTAAAAAAAATACCCCACTAGGAAAAAATCACAATGGAAAATTTTTTTATGCGCCTTTTGACGGTTATATTCTGTTCCCACAATATCCAAAAAGAAATGAAAAAGGGTTTGTCTTAGAAACTCTACCAACTTATATCTATACCTTAGCACGCGAAATTCAAAAGCTATAACAAATTGTTTTCAAATACCTTGCTTTTTCATCAGCCATTATGCTTTACAAATGAAGTTAACCCAAATGGGGCTTGTTTTCATTCCATCCAAGAGGTGAGCATGACACAATTTGCAAAAGTGCAAGCAACCCGCGGTGCTTTAATTAGAGCCGATGTTATTGTCGTATTTGTTGTTATCGTAATAGGAATGGGGTTTGCTAATTTATATAGCATAGGTAGCGCGAGCTATGTTGAAAAAACACAAATTGATTCCTCACTATCTTCACTACCAAGTTATGCACTTTTATCTTTAATAAGAAGCCTTATTGCTCTCATTTTAAGCTATATCTTTGCTATTATTTATGGAACTCTGGCAGCAAATAATAAAACATTAGAACGCTTTTTAATTCCCCTCCTCGATGTTTTACAAAGTCTTCCCGTAGTTGCTTTTTTACCAGGCTTTGTGTTGGCATTGATTTCTGTTTTTCACAGCAGCCGCTGGGGATTAGAAATTGCTTGCATTTTAACCATTTTTACAGGGCAAGTTTGGAATTTGGCATTTGCCTATTATGAATCACAACGTACATTGCAGCCTGAATTTAATGAAGTTGCCAAAATATATCGTCTCTCTAAAATTCAAAAATTCTTTTTTGTTGACTTACCTAACGGATATCGCCCTTTAATTTACAATGGAATGATGTCAATGGCGGGAGGTTGGTTTTTTCTCACCACATGTGAAGCATTTACTTTAGGAAATAAAGATTTTCGTTTACCTGGTTTGGGAAGTTATATTTCAGAAACTTTTGCAACAGGAAATTATTTAAATTTTTCTGTCGCTCTTGTTACACTACTCATAATTATTGTGGGAACAGATCTCTTTTTATGGAAACCTCTCATAGCTTGGGTAACACGTTTTCGCGATAGTGATGATGGTAAAGCCATGGTTGAGGAAAGTTGGTTTTTAAGTATCATTAAACAAACAAGTATTCCTGATATCATATCTAATTTTTTTAAAAGAAGTATTTTATTTTTATTCCCTAAAGCAGGAATTCAAGAAACCGGTGCCACTCGTAAATATTTAATTGATAATATTGATAAATGGGGCACAATCATCAGTCCCAAAAATTGGTTTTCTGATGCCAATGTTAATAAAATTAAGCATTCTTCATTATTATCATTGATTGCCACTTTTGCCATTGGTGGCCTTGTATTTACTTTGTTACCTAAACTACCAACATTTGGTCAATCCTTAGCATCTTTATCAAATAAAGATTGGTTTACTCTCATTCATGCCGTTTTTTTCACAGGAGCTAAAGTTTTTTGTGTGATTATTATTAGCACACTTTGGACTGTCCCTGTAGGCTTATGGCTTGGTTTAAATCCAAAATTAGAGCGTTTTTTTCAACCCATTATACAAAATTTGGCAGCATTCCCTGCACCCGTTCTTTTTCCCCTACTCACATTATGTTTTACATTTTTAAAAATGCCCTCATTTTTAAATGCCACATTACTGATGTGCGTAGGAAGTCAATGGTACATTTTATTTAATGTCATCGGTGGGGCATCTCGCATTCCGGCTGATCTTAAATTTGTCACACAAATATATAAATTTTCTTTGTGGCATCGCTTCAGTAAATTATATTTTCCAGCTATTTTACCTTCACTTGCCACAGGCTGGATTACCGCCGCGGGTGGCGCGTGGAATGCCAGTATGGTAGCTGAAATTGTGGATTATCCAGGAGGTTCCATGCATTCTTTTGGCATTGGTGCCGAACTTGCCACAGCATCTGCAGAAGGAAATTACCAAAAACTTATAGCAGCGATCATCTGCATTGTTGTTACTTTAGTGATATTAAATAGAACCGTCTGGCGTACATTGCATATTTATGCTGAACGAGTTAAGGATTGAAGTTATGTCTAAAAAGAAAATCATTCTTTCTGTTCGCTCCCTTTGTAAGGATTACAGACGCCCCAGTGGCAATATGTTCACTGTACTCGAGGGTATTCATTTAGACATTTATGATGGCGAATTTTTAGCCTTAGTAGGTTTATCCGGCTCAGGAAAATCAACTTTGTTACGTTGTATGGCGGGTCTTATCAATCCCGATAGAGGCACCGTAAGTTATGCCACACCTTCTCCAGAAAATATGCAATTAAGTGCTTTTGTCTTCCAAAATTTTGCTCTTTTCCCTTGGATGTCCATTCGTGAAAATATTGCTGTTTCCATGCCTAAACTTACACGTCAAGAGCAGGACATACGAATTGATCGTATTATCCAAATGGTAGGTTTAAAAGGCTTTGAAGACGCCTTTCCTCGCGAATTAAGCGGTGGCATGCGGCAACGCGTAAGTCTTGCGAGAGCCATGGTTTCCGACCCGATGATTATGTTCATGGACGAGCCCTTTTCCGCTCTCGATCCTTTAACAAGTGAATCCCTTCGCGCCGAATTGGTACGTCTTTGGGCGCAACCCGACAGAAAAATCCGCTCCTGCGTTCTTGTCACACACCGTTTTGAAGAAGCATTGCAATTGGCTGACAGAATTTTAATTTTATCATCTAATCCGGGCACAATTTTTAGATCAATTGAAATCAATTTACCCAGACCGCGCATGCCAAATTCACCTGAATATAAAGAAATTGAAGAGCAGCTCGAAAAAGCATTTGGTCAGCTCCACCTCGATAAAGTAACAGATGAAAATGAATTCGAAAATACAACAACAGATGTCCAATCCAGACAAAAACAAATTGATAATCTCAATAAAAATAGGATGGTCATTTCCACTCATGATAAAGTGAGTGAACCCGAAAACAAACTGACAAAAAACAATTCACCCACTTCAAAACAACGTCGTATAAAGCCTCTCATCAATACAAATTTGACACTTGTAGAGGGACTTGTAAGCCGTTTGAGCACAGAAGTGGAAACCACTGACTTATATGATCTTTGTGAAGACATGGGACAAAGCGTCGACCAGGTACTACCTGCCGTTGCTGCTGCGGAAACACTAGGTTTTATTATTACACCTGGAATTCGCGTTGTGTTAACTGACGAGGGGCGACTTTTTGCATCAGAACATGATGCTGAAGTTCGTGGTAAAATGATGCGTAACGCTATTTTAAAACTTCCCGTTGTTTATTCTATTTATGAACTTGTTAAAAATTCGGGTGAAAGCGGTTTAGAAGCAGATATTGCAATTGAGCAAATTGTTATGATGCTCCCTTTTGAAGATCATGATGTCCAATTTCAAACTCTTTTAAAGTGGTGTCGTTATGCAAATTTAATTGTTTACGATTCTGATGAAGAAAAATTGTTTATACCCGATTAAATTTGTTAGTCTGAGAAACATATGCCGCCAGGCTAGGAAACCTGGGGCTTGTGCATTTGCATTCCTGTTTACTTTCCTGATAAGGACTTGCGACAATTATGAGTGGTAATTTTAATTCTGTTTTTCAAAATAATGCAGGGTATGTTGAAGAGATGTTTGCTCGATATAGCTCTGATCCGAATTCTGTAGGAATTGAGTGGCGTTCCTATTTTGAAGGATTTCATGAAGGTTTTGGAACGGCAACCGCCCTTGCTAAAGACGTTGCCCACTTCGATGAACTCTTAAAAAATATGGGCGATGCTCCTGCAAAATCAAGCGAAACATCTCATGCAGACTCTATTAGTTCGGATGTGCTTTCTTTTGAATTTAAGGTCGCAGCCTATGTTCAGGCATGGAAGTCCCATGGTCACCTGCAAGCAAAAACAAATCCACTTGGTCTTGAGCCTAAAAAAGCACCTACCTTATCTCCTGAATTATATGGCATCGCTAAGAGCGATTTCTCAAGAAAGACATCGGCAGGAATTTTATTAGGTCTTGATGTTATGAAATTTGAAGATCTCGCAAAAGAACTTGAAAAAAGATTTGCGGGTGTTGTCGGCGCTGAAATCGAGCATATTGAATCTCCTGAAGAGCGCGCATGGTTGCAAGCTGAATTTGCTAAAATATATGCGCCCGTTGGAAAAGATGTACAAAAAAGCATTTACCAAGAATTAGCTCGTGCCGACTCCTTAGAAAAAACCATTGCGACAAAATACATTGGTAAAAAAAGATTTAGTATTGAGGGCGCCGATGCTCAATTTCCTGCTGTTGAAAGCTACATGGAAGAATGTGCAAAATTAGGTGCTGCAGAATGCTCTGTGGCCATTGCACACCGCGGCCGCTTGAACTTTTTAGTCAACGTTATTGGCAAACCACTTGAAAGATTATTAACAGAATTTGAAGGTTATCCTCATGAGGGTCTTCACGGTGATTGTGATGTGAAATACCATTATGGTTATGAATCACAAAGACAAACGCGCTTTGGCAATCAAATGACCGTTTCCATGCCTTTTAATCCCAGTCACTTGGAATATGTAGGTTGTGTCGCTATGGGAGACAGCCGCGCACGCCAACAAATTTATTATAAAGGCGACAATTCTAAAGTGGTATCCATAGTTTTGCATGGTGATGCGGCTTTTTCAGGGCAAGGAATTGTCTTTGAAAATGTACAAATGATGTCTCTTGATGGATATCAAATTGGTGGTACTTTACACATTGTTGCTAATAATCAAGTCGGGTTTACTACAGATCCCACGGACTCACGATCATCAACTTATTGTACCGACGTTGCTAAAGTAACAGGATCTCCTGTATTTCATATCAATGCCGATTATTTAGATGTGCTACATAATTTAATGATTATGGCTGCGAATTATAGATTTAAATTCAAAAAAGATTTTTATATTGATCTTGTTTGTTTTAGAAGACATGGCCATAACGAAACGGATGAGCCTACATTTACTCAACCTATTCTTTATAAAGTCATTAAAGATAAACCTGCTCCCTACGATGAATATGCTAAATATTTAACATCAACGCATAATTTTATTGAGGAAGAATTAAAAACAATTTATAATAATTATCGTGCAGAAATGAATGCTGTTTACGATAAAGTGAAAAAAGATCATTTAAAAATAGAACAGTTTTTACCTCTTCGTGATGCAGCTCAATTAAAGCTTGCCACCGAAAAAGATATGCTGCAGCCTGCAAAAACACAGTTGCCTGTTACAAAATTAAAAGAACTTGCATTGAAAATTTGTGACATCCCTGCCACCTTTACACCAAATCCAAAATTAGCACGCATTATTGTTGCTGAACGTAAAGAAATGGCGGATGGTAACAAAAAATTAGATTGGGGTATGGCAGAATTACTTGCTTACTCAACCTTACTTAATGAAGGTTACAGCATTCGTTTAGCAGGCGAAGATGCACAACGCGGCACCTTTTCCCACCGTCATGTTACTTTAATTGATTTTGAAAATGGTAATCATTTTACATCAATTGATGCCTGTGCAACTGAAAACTCAAAAATTGAGGTCATTAATACTCTTCTTTCAGAAGAAGCAGCAATGGGGTACGAATATGGTTATGCTGTAAGGCAAGTTAAAGGACTTGTTTTATGGGAAGGACAATTTGGAGATTTTGCCAACGGGGCTCAAGTTCTCATCGATCAATTTATTGCATCAGGTGAAACAAAATGGGCTCAAACACAAGGTCTTGTCCTTTTGTTACCTCATGGAATGGAAGGCCAAGGAGCAGAACACTCCAGCGCTCGTTTAGAAAGATTTTTACAACTTTGTGCCGACGGCAATATGCAAGTTTGTAACTTTACCAACGCCGCACAAATCTATCATGCGCTCCGTAGACAAGTCTTGCGCGATTTTAGAAAACCGCTTATTTTAATGACTCCTAAGAGTTTCTTAAGAAGCCCTCGTGCTGCCACCACAATTGAAGAATTAGCAACAGGAAATTTTGAAGAAATTCTTGATGATTCTCGCATTACAAAAGCAAATAAAGTTGAAAAAGTTTTATTTTGTACTGGAAAAATTGCTCTTGATCTTTTTGATACACTTGAAAAAGAAGAACATAAAAACAAGGCAGAAAATATTGCTATTATTCGTATTGAACAACTTTATCCATTACATTCCGATAAAGCAGCAAATATATTGTCACGCTTTAAAAATGTAAAAAGTATTGCTTGGGTTCAAGAAGAACCAGCCAATATGGGAGCATGGAGTTATATTCGTCATGAACTCGATAAAATTATCAAAAAAGCTGGATTTGCTGTTCCCTTAACTTATTTTGGCAGAACTCGGAGAGCGACTCCCGCAGTCGGCCTAGAAAAACAACATTTTATTGAACAAGATAAAATTTTAAAAGCAGCCATGGAATCAAATAATTCGGTTGAAGTTTAAACTTTAACCGAATATTATGAATTTGTATTAAATACTTATTTTCATGAATCAAATTTTTAATAAACTTTATGTCAAATCAGATCCCTCGCTACTATTGATGGCAATCGTTTTTACGTATATGAATGAATTCTAGATCTTTATATGCACATGAGGAAATCTATGTCTAAACGTATGAAATTAACAATCCTGATTTTAGCCATTGTTTTTGGTGGTATTTTTGGTTGGCATTTTTTTATCCAGTTTCAAATAAATAAATTCTTTTCCAATTTCGTTCCTCCTCCCCAAGTCGTCTCTGTTGCCACTGCGAAATCAGAAGATTGGCAACCTTATCTTTACTCCGTGGGTTCATTGAGTGCTATTAATGGTGTTGATATCAGCGCCGAAACATCGGGTCAGGTTAAAGCTATTTATTTTGACTCAGGTAAGTTTATAAACAAAGGGGATCCTTTAATTCAATTAGACGACTCCTCAGAACAAGCACAGCTCAAAGAGATTGCTGCACAACTGCAACTGGCGCAAGTTAACGACAAAAGATCAAAACAACTTTTTTCACAAGGAGCGGCATCACAATCCTCAGTTGACGATTCCGCAACTAAAGTAAAACAATTTTCAGCTAATTATGAAAATGTAAAGACTTTAATTGCAAAAAAACTAATTCGTGCCCCCTTCAGCGGAAAAATAGGAATTAGACAAGTTAACATTGGTCAATATATTTCTGCAGGATATGCTTGTGCCAGTTTACAAACTTCACATGCCTTATATGCACAAATTACTTTGCCACAACAAGACACAAATAAGGTGAAATTAACCCAAGATGTTATTGTCACTGTTGATGCTTTTCCAAATCTAATTTTTAAAGGTAAAATAACTGCCATCGATTCTAAAATTGATGAAACAACCAGAACAATTCAAGCACAAGCAACAATTGATAATTCTGAGAATAAATTGTTACCCGGTATGTTTGTAAATGTAAAAGTAGCACTCCCTATTATCCCAAATTCAATTGTACTTCCTCAAACAACAATTACATATACACTGTATGGAGACTCCGCCTTTCTTGTTACTTTAAGCGATAAAAAATCGGATACGGGAGAAGTACTCGGAACTGTGAAAAGAGTTTTTGTCCGAACAGGAGAAAAACGTGATAATTCTGTTGTTATACTCGAAGGAATTAAAGCAGGAGATGTTGTTGTAAGCAGTGGACAGCTAAAACTTGTAGATGGTTCTGCAATCGCAATTAATAATTCTGTCAATTTGTAATTAATTGAGCTCGCAGAGGAAAAAAATGAAATTTACAGATATTTTTATCCAAAGACCCGTACTCGCCACTGTGGTTAGCATTCTTATATTTATGGTTGGTTTAAAATCAATTTTTAATTTAGATTTACGCCAATACCCTAAAGTTGAAAACACAGTTATTACAGTAACAACAACTTATCCTGGCGCCAATGCACAGCTCATGCAGGGATTTATCACACAACCTATTCAGACTTCTGTTTCTTCTGCAGAAGGAATTGATTATATAAATTCTTCAAGTTCTCAAGGTGTCAGTAAAATAGATATACATTTAAAATTAAATTTTAATTCCACAACAGCTTTTGGTGATATTTCAGCAAAAGTCAATGCCGTACGTGCCTTAATTCCAAAAGAAGCCAACGATCCCGTAATTACAAAATCAACAGGAAGTAATATCGCTTTGGCTTATATAAGCTATTCCAGCGAAAAAATGACAGGGCCTCAAGTTTACGATCTTTTAAGCCGCGTAGTGCAGCCTAAAATTCAATCGGTTTCAGGAGTTTCTAGCGCTGATATTTTAGGTGGAAATCCTTTTGCCATGCGCATTTGGTTACGCCCGGAAAAAATGGCGGCATTAGGGATTACCGCTGATGATGTCAGTATGGCTCTTAGAGCAAATAGTTATTTATCCGCTGCGGGACAACTAAAAGGTCAATATACCATAACAAATGTAAGCGCCGAAACAGATTTACACGCTGAGGAAGAATTTAAAGAATTAGTTATAAAGCAAAATAAAGGGAAATTAATTCGCATGCGCGATGTTGCCGATGTGGAATTAGGATCTCAAAGTTATTCTTCATCTGTTACTTTTAATGGCAATAAAGGTGTGTTTATTGGCGTTCAAGCCGTTCCTTCAGCAAATCCCTTAACAGTCATTAAAGATGTTCGTAAAGTTCTTCCTGACATTCAAAAAGTTTTACCACCCTCTTTAAATCAAGTCATGGTATACGATTCTACTGAATTTATTTCTGCATCAATTCGAGATGTTATTAAAACACTATTAGAAGCAACAATAATAGTTATTTTAGTTATTTTCTTATTTTTGGGTTCGATTCGTTCTGTTAGTATCCCTATCGTAACTATTCCATTATCGCTCATTGGCGTTTGTTCCATTATGCTCGTTTTAGGATACTCTATTAATCTTTTAACATTACTGGCGATGGTTCTTGCCATAGGACTCGTTGTGGACGATGCCATTGTAGTTGTTGAAAATATTCAGCGCCATATTGAAGAAGGAAAAGCCCCACTCGAAGCCGCATTAATAGGCGCACGTGAAATTGCTGTTCCTGTTATTACTATGACTATTACCTTAGGAGCAGTATATGCTCCCATTGGTTTAATGGGAGGATTAACGGGTGCTTTATTTAAAGAATTTGCATTAACTTTAGCAGCATCGGTTATTGTTTCAGGAGTGATTGCATTAACATTATCTCCCATGATGTGTTCAAAAATATTAAATAATAAACAAGCTGATATAAAATTTGTCAAATGGATTAATGTTAAGCTCGATCGCATGCAACTCAAATATGAAAGAACATTAAAAACAGTCCTTGATTCCAAACCTATTGTGTTACTTTTTGGTAGTGTCATTTTAGTCAGTGTTTACTTTTTATTTATTTTAACTCCCAAGGAATTGGCACCCAAAGAAGATCAAGGATTTTTAATTACAATTACCACAGCTCCTCAATATTCAAATGTTCATTATCTTGAAAAATTTACCCAAGAAATTGATAAAGTTTTCTTAAAATATGAAGAACGCGCGGCAAGTTTTAATGTCAATGGCATGGGAACAGAAAATGCAGCCATATCAGGATTTATATTTAAACCTTGGGAAGATCGCAAACGTTCTGCACAAAAAGTAATGCCTCTTATTCAAAAAGATTTATCACAAATTGCAGGAGTAAAATCATTTATTGTTGCCCTTCCCGATTTACCTACGGGTTCTAGTGGTTTTCCTGTGCAATTTGTCTTAAAAACAACAGATGATTATAAAATATTGTATAGTGTTATGGAAGAATTAAAGGCAGAAGCTAAAAAAAGTGGTTTATTTATTGTTGTAGATAGTGACTTAAGCTACGAATCACCGCAATTAAATGTCGAAATAGATAAACTAAAAGCCACTGAAATGGGCATAACTATGCAAACAATTGGTAATACTCTTGCCACAATGCTAAGTGGTGGTTACACAAATCTGTACAGCATGAATGGCAGAAGCTACCAAGTTATTCCTCAATTAAAAGATGAGAATAGAAGCAATGCAAGCGATTTAGATAAAGCTTATGTGCGCAATAGCAGTGGCTCTCTTGTTCCCTTATCAAATTTTGTGAAATATAAAACAACAACAGAACCAAATACTTTAAATCAATTTCAACAATTAAATTCGGCAACATTTAGTGCAGTGATGCGCCCCGGACAAACCACTGGGACGGGAATTCAATTTTTAATTAAAACTGCAGATCGCATTATGCCTTATGGTATGTCTTACGATTTTTCAGGAGATACGCGCACCGAACAGCTTGAAGGCAGCGCGTTAGTAGCGACGTTTGCTTTTGCCTTGCTCGTCATATTTCTTGTTCTGGCGGCGCAATTTGAAAGTTTTCGCGATCCCCTCGTCATTATGGTGAGTGTTCCTATGGCAATATGCGGCGCTTTAATTCCACTCAATTTAGGATTGGCGACAATTAATATTTATACTCAAATTGGTTTAATTACTTTAATTGGTCTTATAACAAAACACGGTATTTTAATGGTCGAATTTGCAAATGAATTACAGCATAAAGAAAAATGCGACCTCGTTACTGCAATTCAAAAAGCAGCAGCTGTTCGTTTGCGTCCTATTTTAATGACAACAGCAGCTATGGTTTTGGGCGTAATTCCACTTATTATTGCAACCGGCGCCGGAGCAGCAAGCCGATTTAATATAGGACTTGTCATTGCCTCAGGCCTTTCCATAGGAACATTATTTACACTTTTCATCGTTCCTACCATGTATACGATCATAGCGAAGAAAAAGCACTGATCGTATATTTCTAAATATCCTTAGCTATCCAAAACAATTTATTATAAACAAATACAAATTACATAATTTTAAATTTTTTTTAAAAATAATAACTAATTATTGCTTTTGGTTTTTTTTTATAATACAAGAAGTTCTTATGTTATATTACCGTTTATTTTGTTATAGCTTGCGTGATGGCCGCATTGGTTTTTAATTCTTAAAAAAGAATAAGGAAAGTATTGCTCATGAATAAAGTTACTAAAATAAATTTACTCTTCTTATCACTAGGCTCGATTATTGGATCGGGTTGGTTATATGGAGCGTACCATACGGCAAAAGCCGCTGGAAATTCGGGTATTATTTCTTGGATTATTGGTGGTATTATGTATACCATTATTGCTCTAGGATATGCTGAAGTTATATTGAATAAAAAATTTCCTGAACTTTCGGATGCGGCTGGATACACTTTTGGAAAAGGAGGCAAAACTTTAATCAGTTTATTAACTTGGATTTGGACCACTCTTATTCCACCTATTGAAGTCCAAGCGACAGTCCAATATGCCTCCAATTATTTTGAATGGATTAAAACAGATTCCACGGTTTTTGGTCTTTCTACCTATGGCCTAATGCTTTCCATAGGCCTTATGACCATCATGTTTGTCATAAATATATTCGCCATCAATACAGTGGGAGTATTAAATAAAATAATTACTATTTTTAAAGTTGTAATTCCTATTATTGTTACTCTTATTTTCCTCTATGTCATATTCAATAATCCTACGAATGCTCTTGCCAATATTTCAACCGATTTATTTAGTGGCGGTATCAGTGGCACATTAACTGCGATATCAACATGCGGTATCGCATTTTCTTTTATTGGATTTCAAACTGCTATTTTCTTAGCAAATGAATCGGAAAATCCACAAAAAAATGTTCCGTTTGCTGTTTTTGGATCTATTTTTATAGCTTGTGTAATATACATATTAATTCAAATTACCTTCAACCTTTCTGTTCCATCGGAATATTTAAAAGACGGTTGGGCAAATTTAAACTTTGCTGGTGATGCGGGTCCTATTGCAGGATTGCTCGCTATTTTTGGATTTATGTCTATGAGCATATTCTTATATGTTGATGCCGTAATATCTCCTTTTGGCACAGGATTAAGCTATAAAATTGCGGCTTCAAGAGTTCTTTGCAATATTGGTGAATCAAGAATTTTCCCCAAGTTTTTTTCAAACAGAAATAATTTTGGTTCACCATATATTGCAAACTTATTGAATTACGTTATTGGTATAATTTTTATTTTAAATGTCTCTGGTTGGCAAAACATGATCACCATATTGTGTGCTTTAATTATATTAACCATGTCCTATGTTCCTTTATACGCGCTATTTGCCCGAGGGACTGGCTCTCTTGATACGAGTTTCAAAGTTAAGCATTATAACTTATACTCATTGCTCAGCTTCTATTTTTCAAACCTCATGCTAATCTGGTGTGGCTGGAATGCGATTAAATTTGTTACAATTATATTCGCTATTTTTTATAGCTTCATTCTTGTAAAAGACATCTATACTAAAAACTTTCAATTTAGCGCAATGTATCATGCCCTCCTTCCCTTTCATATGTTTTCGATTGCCGTATTTACATATTATAAAAAAGACTTTGAATCGATTTATTTTGAACTTGGCAGTCAATTCATTGTGTCAATTGTAATCATAATTTATTTAAAATTATCATTAAAAAGCTATTCAGAAGTTGAAAAACAAAGAACAATTACACAATAATAATTTTCAGTCCTAATTTCCCTCCTTGTCAATACTCAAAAAATGTGTAATTAAATTAAAATACTTAAAAAACTAAATAATAAAAAATAATTGACACTAAAAAATCTATCTATTAAAAGAAAATTATATTTAATTAATAAAATTTAATTAAATATATATTATTATTCGGATTTTAATCTGAAGAAAAAGAGGAATATATATGGAATATAAAATTTCTGAATTATACTCAAATCATGAAAATGAAATTAAGCAATTAAGCCTTGAAAATTTATCTTATTTGCACAATTATTTTAAACATGAATTTTTATTTCAACAACGATTTGTGCATCAATCTAGTTTAGAATGCATACAAGATAGAAAGAAAATATCTACTATATATAAAAGATTAAATTTAGAAATCAAAAAAAGATACTTGTGTCATTAATACATATTTTTTAATATGCTCCAACCGTATTAAAATAAAATTTTTCTTATCATATTTGTAATTCTTGTTCATAAAATACTGTTCATAAAAAAACTATAATCACAAAATTTTGACATTTTCATTATCGCTTTATTAAGTTTAAAATTTTATAATATTAATTATCTTAAGGAATAAAATTATGAAATTTATAAAATTATTTTTTCTTATATTAAGCACAATATATAGCAGTTATATTTATTCTACAACAAAACTAACTCTCATTACAGAAGATTTTAGGCCGCCACTAAACATGCTTGTAAATGATAAAATAACAGGGATGTCCACTGAAATTATGCAAGAGCTCATGCGCCGTGAAAAAATTGAATATACCCTTGATATTTATCCCTGGGCTAGAGGTGTTAATATGACACAAAAACAAAATAATACCGCATTGTTTTCAACAACGCGAACTCCTGAAAGAGAAAAATTATTCAAATGGGTAGGTCCCCTTGTGGCAAATAATTGGGTTTTTTTTGCCAAAAAAGGATCGACTATAAAAATTATAAGTTTAGAAGATGCTAAAAAACATGTGGTGGGAGTCTATAACGAAGACGCTGTAACCGAATATCTTCTTAAAAATGGATTTGAAAGAAATAAAAATTTAGATGTTTCAACAAATGATCAACAAAACGCATTAAAATTAGAGGCTGGTCGTATTGATCTCTGGGCATCGGGTTCCACTTTAGGACCTTGGATTGTGAAAACAGCGAAATCGGGAAAAATAACAGAATTATTTACATTTAATAAAACGGATCTTTATGCAGCATTTAATTTAGGTACGAGTGATGAACTTATTAAAAAATTAAATTCCACTTTGAAAAAAATGAAACAAGATAGCACGGTTGAAAAAATCTATGCAAAATATAGAACGCCGTGATTCCTGTTTCATTCCTTGCTTCACTTTGAAATTAAATTAACTTAATATTTACAATTTCCTGGTGTTCTTGGAAATGGGATGACATCACGAATGTTACCCATTCCTGTAATCCACATAATTAAGCGTTCCAAACCTAAACCAAAACCCGCATGGGGAATAGATCCATAACGGCGTAAGGAAACATACCAATCCATATGGCTGGCATCTATTCCTTTGGCTTTCATCCGTTCGATTAAAATATTTTCACGATCTTCACGTTGGCTTCCACCGACAACTTCACCAATTCCTGGCATAAGAACATCCATGGCTCGCACTGTTTTTCCATCATCGTTTAAATACATATAAAAAGCTTTTTGTTCTTCAGGATAATCATAAACAATTGTAGGTGATTTAAAATGAACTTCACAAAGGTAACGCTCGTGTTCGCTCTTTAAATCACACCCCCAAAATAAAGGATTTTCAAAATTTTGCCCTGATTTTTTTAAGATATCTATAGCTTCTGTATAACTCACGCGAATAAAAGGATTTTCAAGCGCCATTTTTAAATAACCGCGCGTGTCATTCTGAGTTTTTTGAACACAAACATCAATGTCATCTGAGCAATTTTCCAAAACATCAGCAACAACGTAACGAATCATGTCTTGCGCTAAATACATATTGTCTTCTAAATTAGCAAAAGCCACTTCAGGCTCTACCATCCAAAACTCAGCCAAATGGCGTGAGGTATTTGAATTCTCAGCACGAAATGTAGGGCCAAAAGTATAAATTTTATTGAGTCCCATGGTGAGTAACTCACCTTCTAATTGCCCTGTCACGCACAGCATGGAAGGTTCGGCAAAAAAATCTTGTTCAAAATCCACTTGGCCTTGTTTGGTTTTTGGTACCTTAGCCATATCAAAATTTGTTACCTTAAAGGATTCCCCGGCTCCTTCGCCGTCGGCCGTGGTTAAAATAGGAGTATGAACATAGGAAAAACCACGCTCCACAAAAAAACGGTGAATGGCAAAACTCACGCGACTGCGAATTCTAAAAATACTGGAGTACGTTGAAGTTCGGACTCGCATGTGTGCATTTTCACGCAAATATTCCAGAGTCATTTCCTTTTTTTGCAAAGGAAAGGTTTCCGGATCCGCAAGACCAAAAACCGAAACCTCCGTTGCCTGCATTTCATACTTTTGCCCCTTGCCCGGACTCAAAACCAAATTGCCTTGAATTTTAACCGAACAACCGGTCGTAAGTCTTTCAATTTCTGAATAGTTTGAGATACTTGCATCGACAATGACCTGTAATGATTTGGCACTGCTCCCATCATTGATTTCTAGAAAGGAAAACTTTTTAGAACCTCGACGGGTTCTGACCCAACCCGCGATGGTAATAGATGAGGGAGCGATTTTGTCAGCATGGATTTCTGAAATCTGACTTAAGCCAGAAAGTAAAGTTGCCATTGTTTCACCTGCAATTACGAATTTAATAGTTACCGCTTAAAATTATTGGGGATTAATTATTTATTTGCTACAGTATTTCAATCCACCCAAAGCTCAGAGTATGTCATAAGCTTCGCCTTAGCGCAATATATAGAGCTGAAACAAGAGGATGCTTTTTTTCTAAAATCCGTTGAAACGGATTCAATATCAATAGGAGAATTTCTTTGAAACACAAAGATCAATTCATAAATAAATCTATTAAATATTCCATACTTGCCATATTATTAATCATAAATAAGTTTACATATGCCCAAAGTTCTTCAAACTTTCAAAGACAAAATGATCGAAATTCAGAACGTTGGTCACTGACAACTTATTTTACCGAAAAAAATAAACTCAAACAGTCTGATTTACTAATCCGTTTTTACAGCGATGGTTCGGGTAAAAATACACCACGCCTGGAACCTTTTATATATGGTGTTTGGTATAATGCAAATGGAAGTGATGGCACCGTTTGGGAAGGAATGGGTTATGGAGGAAGCTTATATTTTAATAATTTTATCTCCGGAATTTTGAAAATTCCCACTCCTAATATTGTCTTAGGAGCTTTTGGAGAGCACCGTGAAGAAGCCTCACGCAATTTAAACCATATTGATACTTTTGGTGGTTCTCTCCGCTTTTTTGGCCGCAATCAACAGGACTCTGCCTTATTTATCAATTTCAGAAATTCGCAGAGACCATTGCAAGGGCAATATTACGAAGAATGGAATTGGGAGGCCGCAGTGATTGTCTACCTTGCACAAAGACTGCGTTTTGAAGGCTCATGGCTTTTTTCAAATAATGATTGGCCTGCAATACCTTCTAATTATGCACAACAAAGTGGATTTAAAGTAGGAGGAGGAATTGAAATTGGAATTTTTAGATTTAGCGGCTTCTTTGAAAAAAATTCTTTTATTATTACAAACCCTAATTATACAGCAAATCCCATGGCATTAAAATCTTTTGATGAAACACGCCGCGTTTTACAGGTTGGATTTTCAATTTAATAATTCATAAATAAGAATTAATTTTTGACAATCACAGAGGCGTTTTTATTTTCAAAACCATCTTGAATGGCTTTTTTATAATAACTATGAACTCGATTTACAATATCACACGTAGCATTTATTTCTGAACTAATATTTAATAAATATCTCAAATCTTTTTCAATGAGTCTCACAGGAAAACGTGGTGCATGATTATTGTCTGCAACCAATTGCAATATAACTTTTAAAGATGCACTTGTGGCAGGACTCGCTTGAAAAATCTCATTGGCTAAACTCATGTCAATGCCATAATTTTTTCCAATTAAAAACAATTCAGATAAGGCTCCAATTTGTGAAAGAAGATAGCCATTGATCATTAATTTTAATACAGCAGCATTTCCCGCCTTTCCCACAAAGCGTATGTCTTCCGATAAAGGTTTTAATATATTTTTAACTTTTTCACTTTGTACAGCTTCATTACTGCCTAATAAATATATTAATTTACCCGATTCTGCTTGTGGTAAAGAGCCTAATACAGGACCTTCAAAGAAAAATACGTGATGCTGACTCATTTGATTATTTAATTCTTTTGCCCACTCTGAAGATATTGTACTTGATTCAATTAAAATAGTGTCTTTTTTTAATCCATGAACAGCCGCTTTTTCTCCACTAAGCCAAATATCTTTAGAGGCTAAATCATCAGTGACCATAGAAATGACATAGTCTGCATTTTTAACAGCATTTTTAGGAGAATTTGCAACATGAGCACCCAAATTTTTAAGAGGCACAGCTTTTACATCGGAACGATTATAAACAGTCACTTCATTTTCTGCTTCAAGAAGTCTTTTTGCCATACGACTTCCCATGGCACCTAAACCTAAAAATGTAATTTTAGCCATTTGACATCCTTTCAAAGCAGAAATAGGAAATTAAAATATTTATTTTTTAGACGTCTGATAAAGCATATTCCAATCTTCCATGTAATATTTTGTTAAGTCATTTTGTTTATAAAATACCAAAACATTATTACACTGATCTTCATTTGCCGAAGAAGTATAATTGAAACTTCCAAATTCCACAGTATCATTATCAGATATAATATATTTATTATGCATGATATTAAATTTTTTATTAAGGTAAATATTTGCTCCTAATTCTTTTAAATTATCAACCGCTGAATTTGAATAATTTGCTTTATAATCTAAAACAATATTTAATTGAACACCGTTTTTTTGCGCGATTTTTAAAAATGCAATAATGTCTGGATCGGAAAAATTATAAGCCGCCATATAAATACTATTTTTGGAATTTTTAATAACATTTAAAACTAAATCTTTAGCAGATTGCGAATCATTTATATAGTTACATGCCTTTGAAAAAGCAACATCAACTTTCCCTTTTTCAATTTCAAATATTTTCGTCTCCATATTTTTACTTTTAGCAGAATATTCATAGGTATTTTCTATGCTGAAATGATCATAATTTGATATTTCATTTGGATACTCATTATAATCATACACATTATTTAATTTATTGGAATCCGCAAATAGCCTCTCAAAAATTTCCGAATACAACTTAGCAATATTTGGTTGATTATATAAAAAAATTGCATTTTCTGCATTTCTTTTATCTGCATTTTCAGAATAATTAAAACTACCCGTTTCAACAGATTGACCATCAATAATAAAATACTTATTATGCATAATACGAAACTCACTGTTTAGTTTTACGGCAATATTATTATCAATAAGTCTTTGAACATCAGAGCCTGAGGTATTCGCAGATTTTGAATCGACAACAATTCGTATTTTCACTCCTCGGTTATGGGAATCTATTAAAGCATTGTAAATTGAGTCACTGGTAATTAACAACGTAGCCATATCAATACTTTTTTGAGCACCTTGAATAGCATCGACGATCAATTGCAATGCACCAGCATTAGGACTAAAGCCAAGATGTGCTTCTTGTTGAAGGAGATTTACAGTTTTCGCTTCTGATAATAATGGAAAAGAAAAAGCAATAGATAATAAAATTCCATGAACACGAAAATATTTCATGCAAAATCCCCTAGTATATGTTTGTAAAAAGGGATATTAGCATTTCATAAAAAATTTGTAAACTTAACTAAAAAAATAAACATTAAATATCATTATTAATTTCAATTTTTAAACATTCCTCAACTATTCTATCGGCAATATTATGCAAAGGTAACACGACATCAATTCCGCCTGTTGCAATTGCTACTTTAGGCATACCAAATATCACACTTGTGTTTTCATCTTGTGCAATATTAAAGCCTCCTGCTTTTTTCATTTCAAGCATCCCCGTAGCACCATCCGACCCCATTCCCGTTAAAATAATTCCCAAAGCGTTTTTTCCTACATTGCGAGCGACAGAGGAGAACAGAGGGTTTGCCGAGGGACGGACACCGTGAATTAAGGGACCTTCTTTTAGTCTGACAACATATTCATTTTGATTGCGCACCAACTCCATATGCTTATCACCAGGAGCAAGTAGTGCCCTACCTGGAAAAATAGCATCATTATTCTCTGCCAACTTAAGTTCAAACTGACAGAACTTTGATAATGATTTTGCAAAAGAAATTAAAAACTCTGCTGACATATGTTGCACAATTAAAATTCCAGGTATATTCGGCGGCAGTCGGGATAATATGACTTTTAAAGCTTCAGTCCCTCCTGTCGATGCGGCAATGGCTATGATTTTTATTTTTAATTTTGTTGGTAATTTTTGAATAGGCTCTTGCTTAATCACTTGGATTTTTAAAATTTGATTTTTCATGACGGCAAGTGCTGCTGCTTTAATTTTTGCAATAAAAGCTCTTGCAATAGGTTCCACATCCATACCCGGAGAAAGCACTTGTTTTGGAAAAATATCAAGGGCACCTAAGCTCAAAGCACGGAGAGCATTATCAGAATTATCTTTGGCATAGCTACTCACAATTATTGTCGGTATTGGATTTTTTGCCATGATTTCTTCTAAAAATGTAAGACCATCCATTTTAGGCATATGAAGATCAAGAGTCATGACATCAGGCTTTAAATCGATAAGCATTTCTAAAGCGACTAAGGGATCGGGAGCGGTACCTACGACTTCAATAGAATTATCATAGGACAATAAACTCGTAAAAAATTTACGCATGGAAATGGAATCATCAACAATAAGTACTTTTATTTTTTTATGATTTTTGTGCTTATGAGTCAATAATAGCCTCTAGCAAAGAACATTTTTTATTTTGTTTCACTGAAATTATATTACTAGGAAAAATTTTGATAAAGGAGGATAAAAGTAACTAGAAAAAAAGATTGATGACACAATGATATTCTTAAATTAACAAGGTACCAAATAACGTCCTGATTTCTTAATTGCCATTTCCATTTCATTTTTTTCATAAAAAACATGCATTAACGTTAAAGCCCAAGCAGGTGCACACATTCCTGTTTTATTGCGATCTTTTAATTGAAAAGCTTCGGTTATGGTATTCTTATGAAGCTTGCCTGTCGCCATATCAACACCAGTTCCCACAATATTGCGAATCATATTTTTTAAAAAACCATCTCCCCAAATATCAACAACCAACATTTCAGGATAAAGGGGATGTATCCACGAATCTATTTGATAAATATTTCTCACTGTGGTTTTTGCTGAACAGTCTGAAGACCGAAAAGCGGCAAAATCATGATTTCCAATAAATTGGTTTAAAGCCTCTTGAATATCTTCTAAAGAAAGCTTGGCGCGCACATGCCAACAGCGTTTTGTTAAAAATGTGTGTTCGGAAAATCCGTACCAAATTAAATATCGATAATGCTTTCCTTTGGAATGAAAGCGCGCGTGAAAATCAGAATTTGTAAAACACCCCTGATAAACACTAATATCTAAAGCTAAATTAGAATGTAAAATTCCATTTAAACCTTTAATAATTCTTTCTACAGATAATTTTGTCATAGTGTGTAGATTTAACACATAATGTTGTGCATGAACACCGGCATCGAGACGACTACATCCTTGTAATTTTACCGTTTCTTTAGTTAAAATATGCCAAGCATTTGTAATTGCTTCTTGCACAGTAAAAGCATGGGGCTGATATTGATAGCCACTAAATTTTTCTCCATTCCATGAAAGAATGAGTTTTAAATTTTGATATTCTATTGATTCCATTTAAACATCACCAGACAATAATAGTAATTGTTCCTTTAATAAATTCATTTTATCGCGCAAGTCGGCAGCTAATTCAAACTCCATACGCTGAGATGCTTTAAGCATTTCCTTAGATAGTTTTTGAATGTTTTTTTCTAATTTTTTGGGGTCTTTTAAAATTTTTACATCCCCAATATAAGAAATTGCTTGTAATAATTTCTCTTGATACTCATCACCGAAATCTAAATTATATAATTTTTTTAGATTTTCAGGAATTTTCTTAATTATAGATTGAGGTGTAATATTATTTAATTTATTATATTCGTATTGCTTGATTCTTCTTCTATTTGTTTCATCAATACAAAACTGAATGCTGTCTGTCACCTTATCTGCATATAAAATAACACGCCCATTAGCATTACGTGCGGCACGTCCCACGGTTTGGATTAAACTGGTGCGGCTTCTCAAAAATCCTTCTTTATCTGCATCTAATATAGCAACTAAAGCCACTTCAGGTAAATCTAATCCTTCACGTAACAAATTAATTCCCACCAAAACATCAAATACACCAAGGCGTAAATCCCTTAATATTTCCACCCTTTCAATACTTTGAATTTCAGAATGCAAATATTTTATTTTAATATTGAAATCAGCAAAATAAGAGGTGATATTTTCTGCCATTTTTTTTGTTAATGTTGTCACAAGAACTCGAGATTTTTTAGCAACAGTTTCTTTTATTTCAAATAAAAGATCATCTATTTGTCCCTTAGCAGGCTTTATATCAATAATAGGATCGATGAGACCCGTAGGACGAATAATTTGTTCCACAATATCTTGCCCTGCATGCTCCATTTCATATTTAGCAGGCGTTGCGGAAACATAAATCGTTTGTCCCATCCTCAATTTAAATTCTTCAAAATTTAAAGGGCGATTATCTAAAGCGGAAGGTAAACGAAAGCCATATTGCACCAATGTTTCTTTACGAGCTTTGTCTCCCCTGTACATGCCGCCAATTTGAGGCACAGTGACATGACTTTCATCAATGACAAGAAGATAATCCTTAGGGAAATAATCAAGTAATGTTGAAGGAGGTTCTCCCGGATTACGACCATCAAGGTAACGAGAATAATTTTCTATCCCTTGGCAATATCCAATTTCTCGGATCATTTCTATATCATGTAATGTGCGCTGTTCTAATCTTTGTGCCTCAATTAATTTTCCCTGACTTTTAAATTCATCTAATTTAATTAATAAATCTTTAGTAATATGAGCAACAATTGTTTCAATTTCATCTTTATTGAGAACATAGTGTGATGCTGGATAAATTCCTATTTTATGAATTTTTTCAAAAACAGTTCCTCTTAAAGCATCAATTGTTGAAATTTTTTCAATTTCATCACCCCAAAATTGAATGCGAACTGCCTTTTCATTTTCATTGGCAGGAACAACTTCAACAATATCACCGCGCACGCGAAATTTACCGCGCTCTAAGGAAATATCATTTCTCGTATATTGAATTGATAATAATTGACGAATAAAATCGTCGCGGGATAACTTTTTATTTAACTCTAAAATAATTCTGGAATTTAAATAGGCATCGGGCGCACCTAATCCATAAATACAACTGACAGAACTGACAATTATAACATCACGCCGCTCAAATAACGCTTTTGTGGCGCTGTGGCGCATTTTATCAATGTCATCATTTATAGATGCGGTTTTATCAATAAAGGTATCGGTGCTAGGCACATAAGCTTCAGGTTGATAATAATCATAATAACTAATAAAATATTCTATGGCATTATTAGGAAAAAGCTCTTTAAATTCTTGAAATAGCTGTGCCGCAAGTGTTTTATTGTGAGCAATAACAAGAGTGGGACGTTGAGTTTGGGCAATCACATTGGTAATTGTAAATGTTTTACCTGAACCTGTGACACCAAGCAGAATTTGCTCAGAAACACCATTATTCAGCCCCTCAACCAACTTTTGAATGGCTTGAGGTTGATCCCCCATCGGCTCAAGAGGCCAAGAACTTTGGAATTTTTCTGAATTCATTTGCTTTCCTTTGAAAACATATTAACGGGCTGCACTTTGAATCATTTTTGCCACCACATCGGACCAATAGGGGTGAGAATTTAAAGAAGGAACCAAAGTTAAGTCCTCTCCTCCTAAAGAAAGCCACTGTTCCTTGGCGCGAATTTTAATTTCTTCCAACGTTTCAAGACAATCAGCTACAAACGCAGGACACATAACCGCAATCCGCTTCACGCCTTTTTGCGCCAATTCGGGCAAAACAAGATCGGTATAGGGCTTTATCCAAGGGCTTTTGCCTAATCTTGATTGAAAAGAAGTGGTATAACCCTCCTTAGATAATCCTAAACTCTTTACAATCGCTTTTGTCGTAGCGTAACATTGCGCTCTGTAGCAATAAGAATTTGCATGCACTATTTTGTCACAACATTTAATATCTGCAAGACAGTATTTTCCATGAGATTGATCGGATTTTTTGACGTGTCTTTCGGGCAATCCATGATAACTAAACAAAACAAAATCGGGCTGAAATTCATTTAATAAAGGTGTTGCTACTTGAGAAAAACTTTCTATAAATCCAGGATGATTATAAAAAGAAGGAACGTAAACAAGGGGCGGAACGTTCCACATTTTATTAGCAATTTCTCCTACTTTTTCAAAAACAGTTCCCGTTGCAGCAGATGAATATTGAGGAAAAAGTGGGAAAACAACTATTTTATTTACACCCTTGGCAATTAAATTTTTTATAGCTGTTTCAAGAGACGGATTTTGATAGCGCATACACACTTCGATAAAATAATGATCACCTAATATTTCTGATACATTTTTCCCCAAACTTTGGCTGTGAATCATTAAAGGGGAACCCTCGGGGAGCCAAACTGTTTTATAAGCATGAGCCGATTTTGAACTTCGAAAGGGTAAAATAATCAGACGTAGAAGTAAAAATCGAGCAAAGGCAGGAATATCAATGACTCTAGGATCGGAGAGAAATTCTTTTAGATATCGCCTCACCGCCGAGGTTTCAGGAGCATCGGGAGTGCCCACATTTACCAAAAGCACACCTATTTTCTGATTTAAGTCCATTTTGAATCCTGCTTTAAATTGATGATGATAACAATAAACACACCTTTAATTAAACAAAGGTGTGTCTTTCAATTAACACAGGTAAAATAGGGTGCCAATAGTATGAATTATAACTTAAATTCAATGATCGCGTTTATGGAGTTTTCTTGAGCTGAAATGAGCTTATCATAGTCATCATATTTGCTTTTTACAGAAAAATATCTTTGGTTGAACGTATATCCCGCACCAATGCTGATGTCTTCAGCAATTCGATAACTACCTACGGCAGTAAAACCGAAATAGCAGCAACTGAGATAATCAGCATCAACGTCGGAAGTATTTAATGCTTTTTTATTATAATATTGTATCATACTAATACCAAGATTTACAACAGTAACAAGTTCAAAATCTTTTGATAAATTAAATTTCGCACCACCGCGAATCACGGCCGATAAATCACCTATTGCAAGATTGAGATACTGGTTATTCGAAGGTTCATTCCTGCCTGAAGCATATAAAAAGTTAGCACCGCCACCAACGACAGGAGCAATCAAACCACTGCCAAATGATGTATAAAAATCCACTCCCAAATTATACCCGGTCATATTTGGAATTTGAAAGGCATAGTCGTTTGCCTTTTGAAACCCGGTGAGGCTTGAGTATCCCCCGCTTATGATAACATCAAAATCACTTTCTGAATTTTGGTTATTATTAGTTACTTTTGTCTCTTCGGCATAAACATTTGATGCCATAAAACAAGCACTCAAAACAGAAAGGAATACTTTAATTTTCATGTTAATCTCCCATTAAAATTAAAAAAAAATTTATAATTAAATTATTTTGTTTCTTCATTTTTTTATAAAGATGAAGAAACAATTTATATAATTATAAAATAATAATATTTCAAATAATTTGTTTCATTTTTTAAATAATAATATTTTCTAATAACTAGCATAAAATATCTATATCCTATGTAATGAATGCTTAATAAAACGGCAAACCATAGAGCTTTTCGTTTTTAAAGCTATTTATTTTCAAATTGAATACAATTTATTTCATTCAAATTGAATTGAATATATTTTAAAAAATGATAAATTACATTTTTAAACTCTTTCTTATCGAATTTATAAAATATCTTATTTTTATTTTAAATATAAATAAGGAGCAATTAGGAGAAAAATAAAATGACTCAAGAAATTTTTCACAACGACGTTATTATTATCGGAGCAGGCGTAATAGGGTTATCAATTGCGGCACATATTGCAAAAATGTATCCCAAAAAATCGGTCGCACTGTTGGAAAATCACGATGGATTTGGTAGGGAAACATCCTCACGAAATAGTGAAGTTATTCATGCTGGAATTTACTATAATAAAAATTCATTAAAAGCTAAATATTGTATAAAAGGAAAAAAATTATTATATGATTTTTGTAAAGAATATTCTATTCCTCACTTAATGTGTGGGAAATATATTGTAAGCACTTCCGAAGAACAGAATGCCGCTCTATTTCAATTGCAAAAAAAAGCAGCAGATAATGGTGTCAATCTTGAATTACTGTCGACACAGCAACTTAACAAAGAAGCAAAATTAAGCCATTTTAAAAATGCGCTTTATTCACCAGAAACAGGAATTTTTGATAGCCATAAATTTTTACAAACACTAGAAAGAATGGCAAAAGAAAATAATGTATTTCTTGCCTACAAAAATTCATTTCAAAAAATTCTAGAAGTGAATAAGGATCATATTCTTTTTGAAGCCCATGATGAATATAAAAACTCCTACTATATGAAATGTCAATATTTTATAAATGCAGGTGGTCTTTCCTCTGCAAAAATTGCCAATCAATTTTATCCTAATGAAATCTATAAAAACAAGGCATGTCGGGGACGTTATTATTCGCTATCTTCAAAATACAATCACTATTTTGATAAACTTATTTATCCCCTTCCCGATAAAGATTGTGTTGGTATACATACAACAATGGAACTCGACGGAAAAGTAAAATTAGGTCCCGATTCCGATTGGACATTTGCCGAATCTCATGAAGCAAACGATCCCTCATTATGTCAATTTTTTGATAAAGAAGATAATGTAAAAAATATATTTTTTAATGAAGGTAAAAAGCTAATTCCTTCGCTTGAATTCAATGATTTAACTCAAAATTATATTGGGATACGACCTAAACTCTTTATAAATAATAAAGAGGAAGAAGATTTTCATATTTTAAAAATAGAAAATGGAAATTCACAATCCATTCATTTATTAGGATTTGAATCTCCAGGTCTCACATCTTCCTTAGCTGTCGGTGAGGATATTGCGAAAAGTTTGAATTAAAGAGTTGCTTCTCGAGATGAAGTTGGAGCACTTTTGCCCGCTGGAGGCATGCCTGGAATTGCGAAATGATAAATTCTTCTATTACCATTTAAATCTTCTAAAATAAGTTCGGAATCAGAATAATATCCTATTTTTATATCTTCTACAATTTGGACATTATTTGAACTT
Source organism: Silvanigrella aquatica (assembly GCF_001907975.1). Taxonomy (NCBI): domain Bacteria; kingdom Pseudomonadati; phylum Bdellovibrionota; class Oligoflexia; order Silvanigrellales; family Silvanigrellaceae; genus Silvanigrella; species Silvanigrella aquatica. Next base: position 1,566,869 of record NZ_CP017834.1, on the reverse strand, counting down.
CCTGCTGCATTGACTACATTATTAATTCCTAATCCCCAAAAATGATGACCTTGAAATGTGGGGTTGTAGTTTACAGCACAAGTTCCACTTAAATTTGCTCTGTAAACGAGACGTACATTCATATATCCACGAGTTGCGGTCAAAATAGATTTTACAGACTCTCCGGGTTGTAATAATACAGTAACACCAGAAGAAGAACCTACAGTAACAGATTTACTATTAGAACCTCCTTTTCCCCAAGTTTGTTCAAACCCAAAACTTGTTTCACCGCCACCTCCTGTTCCTAAAAAAGAAACATTATAACTAATAGACTGTCCAAAACTTACACTAGAACTATTATTCCAATTGCTTTCAACTGTATTTGAAACTTCTTCCGAAATACTCACATCAAATGTTCCTGCAACACTGCTATTGTTTTTAAATGTTTGCGTTTTTACTATGGAAGGTTCTGAGGTGATTTCCGCTATAGTTGAACTTGCCACAGTCAAATTAGTTTGAGTTTGAGGCCAGCCATAAGTTTTATATAAATCGCCCCATGGAGTAGGACTATGTAAATAGGCATCATTTGGATTTTTACCAAAATATTTCCCTACAGCATTTTTTAAATCTGCATCACTACCAATATTAAATGAATATCTTTCTGAATCTGTGATAATATGAAATTCAGAACCCTCAGCATATACGCTAGAATTTTGCATGTTTGAACCAGCTCTAATTCTGACTGATATTGACATAGTGAATTTCCTTTCAAAAAAGTTTTCAAATGGCAGAAAAGCCAAAGGGAACATAAATTATTACTATATTTTATTCAACCTCAATAATTTACATGTTTATATGCTTAAATTTAATGGTTTTCTATGCATATATTTATTTTAAAAAAGAAGAATCAGTATATTTTTAAATAAATTTATTCTCCAATTTAAAAAATTTAATATTAAAATTTATAGTAATATTTTTTTTGTAAAATATAATTCAGAGACTTTTTATTTTAATGATTAATTATCCATCAATACTTGATATATTTTCATTATTTAATAAATCAATATCTTTTACATTTTGATTTTTTTCAACATTTTCATGATCAGTCCCTTGATCAAAGCACTCTTTGATCACATCCTCTAAAGTAGAGACAAAACGCACATCAATTCTTCTTCGAATTGTTAAAGGCAATTCTGCAAAAGAACCTTTATTTTTTTCAGGAAGACAAACTTTGCGAATCCCTGCTCTTAGCGCGGCTAATACTTTTTCACGCACACCACCAATCGGCAATACACGACCATGCAACGTAATTTCTCCTGTCACAGCTACATCTTGGCGCACCGTCTTATTTGAAAAAGCAGAAACCAAAGCAACAGCTATAGCAATACCGGCACTGGGTCCATCCTTAGGAATCGCTCCTGCAGGAACATGCAAATGAATGTCCTGATTTGTAAAAAGATCCCCATCGATTTGAAAGTGCGCTGCTAAACTGCGCACACAACTTAAAGCTGTTTGTGCCGATTCTTTCATCACATCTCCAAGCTGTCCCGTTAATGTCAGCTTTCCAGAGCCTTTCATAAGTTTAACTTCAAGTTGTAAAATTTCACCACCGGCTTGTGTATATGCAAGCCCTACGCCCACGCCCACTCTTTGTTTGTAAATATCGTGATCATCATTAAAGTAACGTTCTTCACCCAGCAATTCTTTAGCCATTTTAGCCGTTACTTTAACAAGCTTGCGATCTTTTCCTTTTTCATCATTTTCTGCAATATACCGTGCCAATTTTCTTGTAATAGTTGCAATATGCTTCTCTAAACTTCTCAATCCTGACTCTCTGGTATAAGCATTGATAACTAAATTCACAGCCGTATCTTGAAATTGAACTAATTCCGTGTTCAATCCATTTTGTTCTATGACTTTTGGAATAATATACTGCCGCGTGATCTCCGTTTTTTCTTCTTCGCTATAACCGCTGACCTCAATTATTTCTAACCGATCACGTAGCGCCGCTGGAATCGTATCCAACCTGTTGGCATTAGCTAAAAATATAATTTGGCTTAAATCAAAGGGAACAGAGATATAGTGATCGGAAAATGTATGATTTTGTTCTGGGTCAAGAACTTCAAGAAGAGCACTGGCAGGGTCGCCTTTATAATCAGATCCAAGTTTATCAATTTCATCAAGCATCATGACAGGATTGCGCGTTCCCACAGTCTTCAAAGTTTGAATAATTCTTCCCGGCATGGCTCCAACATAAGTTCTGCGATGTCCTCTAATTTCTGCTTCATCACGAACTCCGCCTAAACTAATGCGAACAAACTTTCTGCCAAGGGCTCTCGCAATGCTTCGTCCTAAGCTTGTTTTACCCACTCCAGGTGGCCCAACAAAACAAAGGATAGGTCCTTTGAGTTCCGGATTTAATTTTTTAACCGCAATATATTCTAAAATACGATCTTTTATTTTATCTAAGCCATAATGATCTTCATCTAGAATTTTCTTACAGTGCGACATATCAATTTTTGTTTCACTGATTTTAACCCATGGAATATCAATCATCCATTCTAAATACGTACGCGTTAGCGTCGCTTCACTGGAATCTTGATTCATGCGTTCTAAACGCCGCGCTTGTTTTAAACACTCGGTTTGTGCTTCGGGAGTCATACCTGCTTTTAGTATTTTATCTTTTAAATCTTCAATTTCTTCTTTTCCATCAAGCTCACCGAGTTCATGCTTTAAAGCTTTCAGTTGTTCCCTTAAATATTGTTCCCTTTGACTTTTTACGGATTCTTCTTTTGACTGATTAAAACTACGCGACTGATAATTATAAGATTCAAGTTCACGCAATAATAATGTATGTACTTTCCTTAGGCGCTCAAAAGGATCTGAAGTGGCTAAAACTTTCTGTGCTTCAACAATTTTTAATCCTAAATTACTTGCCACTAAGTTCGCCAAACGACCCACATCGGTCACATCTTCAATAAGCATTAATAAATCAGGAGAAATGGAACGCCCTAACGGAACAATTTTTTCGAGTTGTTCCTTTACAGAACGACAAAGTGCTTCGCCTTCCTGTGAACTTTCTTTATCTAATAAGAGCTTCATGCTAACAACGGGATAAGGATCGGATTGCTTTAAACCTAAAATCATGGCGCGAGAGACGCCTTGAATTAATACTTTTGTCCGTCCATCGGGAAGTTTACGCGTCCGCATCACCGTAGCCACAGTGCCAACATCATAGACATCAAAGGGGGGAGGCGTTGAAACACGGAGCTCAAAGAAGGCATCATGCTCTCTATTGATTTCAGAGCGAAAAGCGGAAAGAAAAATAAAGCGATCTTTAGCACACGCCGCTTCCACTGCCCGCATACAGATGTCTTCTGACACAAAAACAGGCAATATCATTTGTGGAAATACCACAATATCTTTTAAAGGTAATAAAGGAAGACAATCTGCTACTTTATCAATTCCTTGCGACATAACATAAATCCCTCGACTGCTTTATCCTTTTCTATTTTTTATATTCACTTATTTATTTTTACAGAAATTGATAAAGCTTGTGAGTCGCAAAAATGGCAGGACATAGAGGAAAATTTTTCAGAGTTGAAAAATTTACACGCAAAAAAATAATTAAAAAATTATTTTTTTGCGGAGGATTTTGCTTTTGCTGCGGTTGTTGAAGCCGTATTTGAAACAGTAGATTGAGCACGCGCTCTTTGTTCTTGTCTCTGTTGAACTTCTTCATCAGTTAATAAAACACGATCGGGCATTTTTCCTTCACGAATACATTCCGGAGTGACAATAATTTGCTTGACGTTACGTTGTCCTGGAATATCAAACATGGTTTCAAGCATGACGTCTTCCAGAATGGCGCGCAAACCACGAGCACCCGTCTTACGTTTAATGGCTTCCTGAGACACAGCCGTTAATGCTTCGGGGGTAAATTCTAAAGCAACACGCTCATAACTAAACAACTTTTGAAATTGTTTAATAATAGAGTTTTTAGGCTGCGTTAAAACCTGCACAAGAGCCGATTCATCCAACTCAGCTAAAGTAACAATAACAGGCAAACGTCCCATAAATTCGGGAATCATGCCAAATTTCAATAAGTCTTCAACACGTACTTTCGCAAAAAGATCGGTTACAGACATTTTTGATTTATTTTTAATGTCGGCACCAAAGCCCATAGCCGTTTGTTCCATTCGATTACGGATGATTTCTTCAAGTCCCGCAAAAGCACCGCCGCAAATAAATAGAATATTTGTGGTATCAACCTGCAAAAACTCTTGTTGAGGGTGTTTGCGCCCCCCACGAGGAGGGACATTGGCAACAGTACCTTCTAAAAGTTTTAATAAGGCTTGTTGCACGCCCTCACCAGAAACATCTCTGGTAATTGAAGTATTTTCACCTTTACGGGCGATTTTGTCGATTTCATCGACGTAGGCAATGCCTTTTTGCGCTTGCTCGACATCGAATTCGGCCGCTTGCAGAAGATTGAGTATAATATTTTCAACATCTTCACCAACATAACCGGCTTCTGTTAGGTTTGTTGCATCGGCAATAGTAAAAGGAACTTGTAAAATGCGCGCCATACTCTGAGCAAGTAAGGTTTTACCAGAACCCGTAGGACCAATTAGCAAAATGTTACTTTTTGCTAATTCTACATCTTCTTTATTTGCATTTGAACCATGCTCTATACGTTTATAATGGTTATGAACAGCAACAGAAAGTACTTTTTTAGCTCTTTCTTGTCCAATGACATATTCATCTAGAACTTTTTTAATTTCGTTTGGACTAGGAACACCTTCCGCGATTTGGTTAGCATCATCCTTTTCCATTTCCTCCGCAATAATTTCATTACAGAGTTCAATACATTCATCGCATATGTAAACATTAGGTCCAGCAATCAATTTTTTAACTTCTCTTTGGCTTTTTCCACAAAAGCTACAATGAAGTCCATGTGAGCTGCCAGAGCCGCCGCGTCCAGATGAAAATTTCATTCGATTTTTAATCATAACAGTTCACTACCTTTATCACAGACCTGTAAAAGCAACTCGGTCAGACCTCGGCATTAAAATATCGTCAACCAAGCCATACTCCTTAGCTTCCGCCGCGGACATAAAGAAATCTCTATCCGCATCAGCTTCAATTTCAGAAACTTTTTTTCCTGTATGAGCGGCTAATATTTCAGTTAATCGCTTTTTAAGGGAAATAATTTCTTTGGCTTGAATCGCAATATCCGTAGCTTGTCCACCCGCTCCACCATGGGGTTGATGAATCATGACACGGCTATTGGGGAGAGCAAAGCGCTTCCCTTTGGCTCCCGCTGAGAGCAACAAGGCACCCATACTCGCACATTGCCCCACACAAAAAGTACGTACTTGCGGACGAATCACTTGCATGGCATCGTAAATTGCTAAACCCGCAGTCACACTCCCACCTGGGCTATTAATATAAAAACTAATATCCTTTTCAGGATCTTGAGATTCAAGAAAAAGAAGTTGCGCAACAATCAAGTTTGCCACTTCGTCATATACGGGAGTACCTAAAAATACAATACGATCTTTCAGAAGGCGCGACCACACATCGTAAGAACGTTCTCCGCGATTGGTTTGCTCAACAACTATAGGAACAAGTGGCATAGATCTTCTCCAAAGGATGTGTAGTGATCACATGTTAATCTCACTAAGCATTAGTAAATATAACCTATAGGGGCTATTCCTGCAAAGATAGAACAAAAAAACTTTATGGAGCAGGTTGTAAAATACTTGCTTCACAAACTCCTAATGATCATACTTATCGTGCTTCGCCAGATTCAGCAATCTAGGTCGAAAACACATTTAAAACGCAATAAAATGGAGCAATAAATGTCTCATTATCAATTATTTCCAGATCTTAAAATTGGAAACGCGCATATCCGTCCCCGTCGTCTGCGTAAAAATGCGCAAATTCGCTCCTTGGTTCAAGAATATCAATTGCTCAAATCCGATCTTATTTATCCCCTATTTGTTTCAGAAAAGGGTACAAGTCGTTACGATATTCCGAGCCTTCCCGGTATTTCAAGAATTCCTTTTGATGAACTATCTGCTGAAATAAAACAAATTCAAGACCTAGGAATTCATGGTATCATGCTCTTTCCTGTTACAGATAAAAACAAAAAAGATCCTTTTGGCAAAGAGTCTTATAATCCCGATGGACTTATGCAATGTACCATTCGAAAAATAAAAGAAATCGCTCCTGAAATTATTTTATTTGCAGATATAGCCTTAGATCCCTTTACCACTCATGGACACGATGGAATTATTCATGAAAATGGTGAGGTTTTAAATGACGAAACAGTAGAAGCCCTTTGCATGCAATCCTTGTCCTATGCCGCATGCGGTGTGGACTTTGTTTGCCCAAGCGACATGATGGACGGCCGCATTGGAGCTATACGTTATGCACTTGATAAAGAGGGTTATATTGGAACAAGTATTTTATCCTATAGTGCCAAATTTGCTTCTGCTTTTTATGGTCCGTTCCGTGAAGCTATTGCATCGGGCGCAAGAGGGTTAGATAAAAAAACATATCAATTAAATCCTTGTAATGCCCGGGAAGGAATTCGAGAAGCACAGCTTGATATTGAAGAAGGTGCTGATATGATCATGATTAAACCAGGTATGCCCTACTTGGATATCGTAGCAAAAATAAAAGCTCAATGTGAAGTTCCCATTGCTATTTATCAAGTGAGTGGTGAATATGCGATGTTAAAAAATGCGGCGCAGCAAAATATTATTGATGAAAAATCAGCTGTATTTGAATCACTTATTGCAATGAAAAGAGCCGGCGCCGACTTAATTGTTACGTATTACGCAAAGTGGGTGTGCGAGCATATTTTATAATTGATGAATTTATTTTATTGAATTTTTATTTAGGATTAAAGTAACAAATGGAACAGCAAAAAAAATTGTACACAGCAAGAATGAAATTTGAAATGGGTTTAGAATACGTCATATTTGCAAGTAGATGGTTACAAGCGCCGCTTTATTTTGGATTAATAGTCGTGCAAATTATTTACTCGTATAAATTTATAAAGGAGCTCATTCATATTGTTGCTTCTACAAATACTTTTACAGAGCAACAATTAATACTTGGCATACTGTCTCTTGTTGATTTCACAATGGTGGCCAATCTGATTGCCATGGTTATTATTGGGGGTTATGCAACATTTGTAAGTAAACTCAATTTGGATAACCATGATGACAAACCAGACTGGCTCGATCATATCGATCCCGGTACTATAAAAGTAAAACTTGCCAGCTCCTTAATAGGCATTTCCAGTATTCACTTGCTCCGTTCCTTTATTGACATTTCTGAAGTTAATTTTGAAACTATAAAATGGCAAATTATTATACATATGACATTTATTGCTTCTACTGTATTCTTAGCTTTAAGCGAATATATTATGTCAAAAAAACATGCTCATTAATTATTCTTTGACAGACCAAATGTGTTAACCTAAAAAGAGATTTTTGAATTTAGACATTTTTTTAGGTGGTTTATGAAAAATTTTTTAATAATAGTTTGTATTTTCATGAATAGCGTTACTTTACCCTGCTTTGCCGAAGTCATTACAGGATATACAGAAGAACTTCCTGGTCTTGTAGAAATTGATGGAGATAATTTCAAAGGTACCGCTATCGATAAAGTTAAAAAAATATTTAAAAAAGCCAATTTAAAAGAAGAAATTCAAATCACGCCTTGGGCAAGAAGTTATGAAATGGTGAAAAGAAAGAAAAACCATTTTATTTTCCCCATGGCCAAAAATGCAGAAAGAGAAAAACATTTTAAATTCGTCACCGTTTTATTTAAAGTAGATACTTATGTTTATCAAAGAAACAATACTGAATTTAAAATATACAATTTAAATGATTTAAAAAACCTTTCCATATGTGTTGTAAGAAATGACGTTAGAGATCAATATTTATCAGAACGTCAATTTTCAAAATTGGTTCGATATCCCGACCAAGAATCCGCAATGAAAGGGCTTATAACAAGTGATTGTGATGCTGCTCTTATGGCTGAAAATATTGAGTTTCTTTGGAAAAAGCATCTACATGAAGATATTAAAGGAGTTGTTAAAAAGAGTTATTTAGTAAAAGAAATTAATGGTGACAGATACTTGTCTTTTAATAAAGACACCGATCCTGAAATAATTGAAAGAGTGAGTAAAGCGGCTAAAGATTTAAAAATCAACTAAACAATGTAATTTATACTCCTCCAATTTTTCTGTATTTATCTGTTAATTTAATAAAATTTAAAAATTAAAAAAGAAAATTTTGGAGCTCATTTTGTGCAACTATTAGAAATAAAAAAATTACCAGAGCATCTTATCAATCAAATTAAAGCAGGAGAAGTGGTTGAACGACCATATAATGTTGTAAAAGAACTAGTTGAAAATGCTGTCGATGCCAAAGCCTCACAATTGCATATCGAACTACTAGATGGAGGCAAACAGCTTATCCGTATCACAGATAACGGTATTGGAATTGCTTCCTCACAACTCTTTACAGCTTTAGAAAGACATGCCACAAGCAAAATAAATAAATTTGAAGATCTTGAAAAGTTAGCAAGCTTTGGTTTTCGCGGAGAAGCTCTGCCAAGCATTGCATCCATTTGTCATTTCACTATAAAATCGAGGCCTGCTTCACAAGAAGTAGGCAAAGAGATTCATATTCAATATGGTAAAAAATCTTCGGAAAAAGACTTATCCATGCCCTGCGGAACTGTTGTTCAAATAAAAGATTTATTTAGCAATGTCCCTGTCCGTTTAAAATTTTTAAAATCAACTGCAACAGAATTCACGCACATTCATGATTTTTTAACCGCTATGGCTTTTGCAAATCCTCATATTTCTTTTCGCTTTTCACATAATGGCAGAGATGTCTTTTTTTATCATGCTAAAAAGAATTTAAATGAAAGATTTATTGAAATAGTAGGATTAGATTCAAAAGAATATACTGAAGTTAATTATTCAAGGGGTACTTTTAAAATTACAGGATTTGCAGGCTTGCCCTCTGCAGCTAAAACAACACCGAGTTACTTTATTACTTTTGTAAATGGTCGTTACGTTAAAGATAAAATTGTGCGTTCGGGAATATTACAAGGCTATCAAGGTCTTCTCACAAAAGGACTCATTTCACCTGCTCTCATTTTTACAGAGGTTGATCCTTCCTGGGTCGATGTCAATGCACACCCTTCAAAAACAGAAATTCGTTTTTATGACGCTTCTTCTATTCAAGAACTTGTTTCTATTGGAATTCAAAATGCTGTTAAAGAATCCGTTCATAAATACTCCAAACCAAATCTGGAATCAAATGTTTTAAAAAATGAAGATGAACCTAAAAGAAATTCATTTGAAAATAATTGCTTTTCACATTCTCCTTCAAAATTTTCTCAGCCAGAAATAAAAAATTTCAATATTAAAGAGTCTTTTAAAGCTCCAATTAATGTAAAGCAAGAAATTAATTCACCAACAAAATATTCATATGAAAAAAAAGAGAATATAATTCAGCAAATAAAAGGCAATGCCGTTGCCAAATTAAAAACCGATGAAAAAACATATGAAAATAAACCTTTGATAATATTGCCACAAAAAGAAAATATTTTTCAATCTGCGAAATTTTTAGGACAATTTGCAAATTGCTATATTTTATTAGAAATTCAAAATGAAATGTGGATTGTAGATCAGCATGCTTTTCATGAAAGAATTTTATTTGAAGAAATTATGCAATCACATTTGTCCCATAAAGTACCAAAACAAGATTTAATTTCTCCAATTATTATTCCTTCAAATGAAATATTAACAAGCATTGTACTTGAGCAAAAAGAAAAAATATTCTCACTGGGTTTTGATATTGAAGGCTTGAAAAATGGGAGTATTGCCATTCATGCCTTTCCCAGTTTTTTAACGACACAAAAAGTACCACAAATTTTCGATGAAATCATGGCACGCATTATAGCAATTAATGGTTTGCCACAATCGGAACCTCACCCCCTCATTGAAAAGGCAAATTTAGTCACCATAGGAATTCAAGAAGAGCTGAGTTTACAACCCTCTCAAATTAAGGAACAAGATATTTATCACCTCCTTTTTGCCACCATGGCCTGCCACAATGCTGTCCGTGCAGGAGATCCTTTAAATGAAGAATTAGTGAAAAGATTGCTTGCCAGAGCAAATGATGTGGACTTTTATGCTCACTGCCCCCATGGGCGTCCGGTCATTCGAAAATTTACAAATAAGGATATTTCTGCGTGGTTTCAAAGGATTTAAATACAAATACTAATTTTTTTGCCATTGTCGTTATTGGCCCTACCGCGAGCGGGAAAACAGCTTTAGCTCATTCCCTCTCGGATCAATTAAAGAAACAGGGAATTCAAACAGAACTTGTTAACTTGGATGCATTCCAAATATTTCAGGAAGTCACCGCGGGCACAGCAAAGCCACAACGGGAGGAAATTGAAAAATATCAATATCATTGTCTCGATATCATACCGCCGCAAGGAAATCTCGATGCCAATACCTTTGCTCAAATGCTAACTAAAGATTGCCAAGATATTGCGTTAAGAGGAAATATTCCCCTTTGTGTAGGAGGGAGTGGTCTATATTTGCGTGCTTTTTTACATGGTTTGGACGATCTCCCACCACGGGATGAAAAATTCCGTGAAGAAATCAGAAATATGGGGGCAGAAAAAGGCTGGGAACATTGCCATGAAATTCTTAAAAAAATCGATCCTATCCGTGCTGCCGAATTACATCCTAACGATAAAACACGCATTGAAAGAGCACTAGAAATTTTCCATATACTAGGAAAACCCATGAGTTCCCTGCGTTCAAAAACAACGTCAATCGGAGCGCAAAGCACCCGTTTTCCTTGTTACGTTGTTCATATGGAACCTGATGATCAATTTTTAAAGGAACGGATAAAGGAACGAGTGCCCCTACTTTTCAATCAAGGTTGGCTTTTAGAAGTTCAAAATTTACTTTTAAAATATGGCGAGAATTTAAAAAATTTTCATTCCATGAAAGCTATTGGTTACAATGAAATTTTAACTTTTTTACTTGAAAGTGAGAAGAAAAAATCTATTCAAAATAATGAAATGGAAAATTTATTTGAAAAAATTAGCACTTTAACCTGGCAATATGCCAAAAAACAAAGCACATGGAATGCAAAAGAAAAAAAAGATTTCTCAGTTCATGAGTATACTCATGCTGAATTTGAACTGTTACTTAAAAATGTTTTATCTCAAATTTCTTTGCAAACGAAACAAAAATAAATTATTTACCATTGACTTCTCAAACAAGGTAAAGCTATAACTAACCATATATTAGTATGGTGCTTTGTTTCGTATTTGAGAGGCTGCCTATGTTTGAGCTCACAAAAGTCCAATTAAATGTCTTAGAATTCATTACTAAACATATGGATTCCAGTGGCATGCCGCCTACCATTCGAGAAATTGCCACTCACTTCCATTGGAAAGCCATAGGCTCAGCTCAGGATGTTATTGCCGCTCTCAGAAAAAAAGGGGTGTTACTTTCACCCGCGCCTGGTAAATCGAGGCAAATAGTTCCTACTCTTGAAGTAACAGAATATATATGCAAATTAAAAAATTCGAATTATCAACTTCTTTCTTTAAGGCAGACTAAAAAAAGTAAAAATGAAAAAGCAGCGACTAAATTAAATTCAAATAATTTCGTTACAGAAGAAAACTTATTTGTTCCCTTAGTTGGTTCTGTAAAAGCGGGGGCTCCACAAGAAGCCATCGAAAACCCTGAAGAATATATTCATTTTCCCCATTATTCTCGAGTCTCTTTATCTAAAAATAAGTTATTTGCTTTAGAAATTGATGGTTTTAGTATGATCAATGCGGGGTTTTTACCAAAAGATCTCGTTCTAGTGGAAGCACATCCCGAACCACATGATAAAGACATTGTTATAGCATCGTTACAAAATGGAGAAACAACGGTAAAAAGATTCGCTAAAAAAGACTCTCCACTCTATATAAAAAATTTGAAATATTTAACAAATTCAAATAATTGCTTTGATCCTCCCGCTATTCTTGTAGCTGAAAATCCGGAATTCTCACCCCTTCCTTTTGGATTAAATGAAGAAGATAAAATTATTGGCATTGTGCGATCTCTTTATAGAAAAAGCATTCTTTAAAGACAAAAGTTAAAATGTTTTTTAAATTGCTCTTGCCATATCAGCAAAACATAGATATGATTCACACGTCATAGTAAATGATTACAGCTTGTGTAAGTCACAAATTTTACTCATTAAAATAGACAAATGTCATATAACTTGGTACGATACGGAGCAGAGTCATGCAATCGAAATTAAGGTGTAAGTTAAACCCGCGACAACTCAAAACTTCTTCAATTTCAGCATCCTCTCTTTTTGCTTCCTATTTTGCCTATCGATTTTATTACTAAAATTCCCTAATTAAAAAAATTGAATATTTATTTAATTTATTTTACAAATACGTTTTATATTAAAAACATTTTTTGTGGAGAAATTCTATCATGAGTAAAAAAATGATATTACTCTTATTATCTCTTGTTGGCATTCTTGCTGCCGTTATTATGCTAAAACGTTCGAAACCAACGGACGATCACATCACAATTGGACTTTTGCAATTTGCATCTTTTCCCCCCTTAGACGAAGCAAAGGAAGGATTTATTGCTCAGGTTAAAAAAGATTTTGGCAATAAAGTAACAATTATTGAACAAAATGCACAGGGATCAGTGACTCAAGCACAGGCCATTGCATCAAGCTTTAAAGCAAATGGCAGTATTACGGGCTTTTATGCTATTGCCACTCCGGCTGTTCAAGCACTTAAATCTGAAATCAAAGACAGACCTATTGCCTTTGCCGCCGTGACCGATCCCGTTGGCCTCCACTTACGTGGCCCTGATTCAAATATTACAGGCGCAACAGACATGGCTGACATTGAAAAACAAATTCGGATTTTAAAAGAATTAATGCCCGATATTAAAAAAGTCGCTATTTTATACAATCCAGGGGAATCTAATTCCGTAATTTTAGTTAAAAAAATGAAGGTAGAGCTTGCAAAATATGACATTCTTTTTCAGGATAATGGTGCTAACAGCCAATCCGATGTAGCCGCAGCAACTCTGCATGCGGTACAAAATGCTCAAGCCATTTTAATTCCCACAGACAACACTATTTCCTCCGCATTCCCTATTGTGAAGCAAATTGCGGATAAAGCGAAAATTCCCTTGATCATCACATGGACGGGTGAAAAAGAAATTCCATTAATGCAATTTGGTGTTGACTATACCCAATCTGGAGTACAAGCTGCTGAATTAGTCAAACAAATGATAGCTGATGGAATTAAACCTTGGGACACCCCTCTTGTGGCTCCCAATAGCAAAGTGTTCATCAGTAGCGAAGAATTAAAGAAACACGGGATCAACCTTCCCGAGTCTTTAAAACAAGAAGTTACTTTATTGTAAATTACGCATTTTCTCCTTATTTTTGAAAATGCTTTCGTCTGCTAGAAAATAAGTAGACGAGTTTAACTAGGAATCATTGCCATGTCTTCATCTTTTTTGCCTGTTATTGTTGGAATTCTGGAACGCGGTTTTATTGGCTCATTTGTTGTCATGGCAATTTATTTGGCATCACGCATCATGAAATTCGATGATTTTAGTATTGAAGGAACTTTTGGTTTAGGCGGAGCCATCGTGGCATGGTCACTGCTTCACAATACCGATCCTTGGCTTGCTTTAATTTTAGGTATGATTTGTGGAGGATTTTCTGGTTGTATTACTGGTTTACTACATACTAAACTAGGCTTAAATAAACTGATTTCTGGTATCGTTGTAACGACAATGCTATTTTCAGTCAGCATTAATATTGCAGGAGCAAATGTTGGTCTAGGAAACGCTAAAACAATTTTTACTTTTGCACAAAATATACCTTATAGCACATTAATTATTTTATGCCTGTTTACTTTTATAACGGCTTATTTGTTTATTTGGTATATGAAAACTGAAAATGGATTTATGTTACGCTCCACAGGTATTAACGAACAATTTATCACCTCATTAGGAAAAAGTGTTCCCTTTTATATTACCTTATCACTGGTCATTGCAAATTCATTAAGCGCTTTAGCAGGTGGTGTGTTTGTTCAATATAGTGGATTTTATTCTGCATTTGGCAATGTGGGTATTTTAATTTCCGCATTAGCAGGGTGTATGATTGCCGAGCTTGTTGCGGGCAATATGTTTTTAATGGCCATATTAGGTTCCATTATTTACCAACTTATCATTGCTATTACAATAGAACTTCAAGTTGAACCCTCTTGGCAAAAATTAATTACAGGACTCCTTATCGTTGTGATCCTTGTTGTTAAGAAAATGGAAAGCAAAAAAACAAAAGGATTGAATTCATAATGATCAGAATTGAAAATATAAATATCGAATTTGGTGAATTTAAAGCATTGCAAAATATCAATTGCAGCATTAATGAAAAAGATTTTATTTTAATTTTAGGCCACAATGGCGCAGGTAAGTCCACTTTACTCGATACCATTTCTGGAAGACTCACACCTTCTTCAGGTAAAATATTTAGAAATAATACAGATATCACTTCACTTTCAGAAGCAAAAAGAGCGCGTTTTATCAGTCGCGTTTTTCAAAACACCCACATGGGCTCGGTTGCTACTATGACAGTTGCCGAAAACTTAGCTATGGCAACTTTAAAATCAAAAACGGCGGGATTTAAAAAAGCCATCCACAACTTTCCAGAATATATAGTTGAAGAAACACTTAAGCCTCTAGGATTGCGCCTTGAAGAATTACTTCAAACCCCCATCGGAAAGTTATCAGGAGGGCAAAGACAAATTATCACCATCGTCATGGCCACTCTTTGTGAACCCGATATTTTATTATTAGATGAACCGACAGCAGCCCTCGACCCGGTTTCAACAGAAAATTTATTACAATTTGTGAATAAGTTTACAAAAGAAAGAAAAATGGCAACCATGATGATCACACATGATGAACAGCGTGCCAAATTTCTTGCCAATAGAACATGGGTTTTACAAAAAGGAATTTTAAAGACTGATTAAAAAATAAGCCTCCTCGTTAAACTTTAACGAGAAGTTACTTTATTTAAAATAAAGATCTAAACCATAATTTGTGGAGTAGCAATCTCCATTATTTAAGCGCCAATCCATTCTATCCATTTGTCTTGGTCCATAGGGAGCAACAACAAAAACACATGCTTTTTTATTATTTGGAACTTGAACTAAATTTTCATCCTGACTTACCCCAGTGAATGAGTAAATAGAATTAAATGATCGTGCTACGCGGACAAGCATCCCTACTTTTTTAGTGCTATTTGGTAATACTTCAATGGCATCACTTAATTTAATTTTATTACAAGTTTCATCATAAAAATCAATATTATTTTCATAAAGACGTGCTACTTGTACTTTCCAAGAATTGATATGATCTAAATTATTTAGAGAATACCAAACGTGAATTTTTTTCATTTCATTATTTATATTAATTTCGCATAGTGGATTTTCTGTTGCCACTGACCTGGATAGAGTTTGTGCCAGGGCTTGCGCGGCTGTTAATGCGGATACTGCTGTCAAAACTACTGAATATACTAATTTCATTAGAATTCCTCCTTAAAAAAGATGATAATGATAATTATTCTCAATATCAACTTTTGTCAAGGCGTCAACTTATTGTCTAGTGTTTACTTACAACAATGAACTCGAAAGCACATAAATCCCATGATTAGAGAATGCCCAAATTAATTTTCGATCCCATTCGACATAAATACTATGAACAGGATTTGAAGGATCACTTTGCAATATTTCTTTGCCATCGGAACTCAAATAATTTCCAACCATTTTTGGAACAAAATAGGCTGTAATTTCAGGTTTTTTTGAATTTTTTAAATCAAAAATTTGGACACCCGCATTGTAAAAGGCGTAGGGTAAATAGCGCTGACTTGGAACTCCTGAATTGATAACAGCATAACCACTGCGTTTGGGACCAAAGCTCCCGCGGCGTTGGCAATAATCCGTAAAAGGTGCCTTTTTTGGAGGTTTAGGACGAGGTAACGTATATGCAATTTTAGGATCTAAAGGATTGCGCACATCGATTGCGTAAATATCTTTATAAGGCTCATAGCAGTCTTCTGCTAAAGGATAACCACTATAATAAACCATTCCAGTGGAATTTATTTTAGAGACATCGATATTATCACCAACAGTACCACTGACATTTAAAGGTAAATCTAAATGTGAAATTGTTTTCATCTGTGTTGGATTTGAAATATCGACAATGTAAAATCCAAATCCTCCCATAGCGGCATAAGCATACCGACCGCCTTTTTCAAGTTCCTTTGGAATAAAAAGCGGCATTCGTGAACCCATCCAAGTTGTTTTGTTACCGGCATGTTGATTTTTAGAATATTCCTGTTCTTCTCCTTTTTTTTGGCCTGGCACAGACCAAATTGATAATAATTTTGGACTATAAGGATTAGATACATCATAGATAAGTTGCGCTCCAGAATACAAATAAGATTTATATTCTGTATTAATATATTGATCATTTGGAGCACCTGCTACAAATAAATATTGATCACCATGATAAACGGGCACATCTTGACATCCCGATCCTTCTTGCGGCTGATCAATTCCATTAGCATGAGCATTTAAAGGAGTTTCAGACAATAGTTTCCAATGAATCCAATTAGGATCTGTCACTTCAAATATTCTAAATCCACGTAACATTTTACGTTGCTGAATAGCTTGAACTTGCTCAGGATAAAGATATTTATTCCATAATATCCCGTAACGCGGCACCTCATAACATTGCACAGCAAGAGTTTTTCCAAGTTTTTTATTATATTTTATTGTCAGGGGACCAAACTGATGCTCTCCGTTTGCAATATCAAATTTTTTATAGGCAATTAATTTTGCATTGAGTGGATCTGTAATATCAAATAAATGATACATATTTGTTTCATAATCATATAAATATTTGTTTCCTTTCCATATTAATGTTGCTTGCCAACTGTGACCGTATCCCACCACATAAGGATAAAAAGCTTCTATTTTCATATTTTTAATATATTGATTGGAATCGAGATAATTAAGACTTCCTGCAAAGGGTTTAGGCCCTTCACTATCAGGTGTCATATCGGGATGCTTAAAAATTCCAGTCAAAAAATCATAGCCCCACGAATCAGGAAGAGGCACTGGGGGTTCACCAGGAAGATTTTGAACCGCGCCCAAATAAGGTAAATGAGATTTTGAATATATTAATTTTTCAAAACTAAATAATAAGATAAAAACTAAAATTAAATATTTTTTTTCTGAAAATTTTATATTTGAATATGTCATTTGATTATTCCTTATAAGTTAACTATTTCACTGCTTTCATATTAAATTTTTCATTTAAAAACTGAGCTTTACCATATTTTGAAAAATTTGCTACAGGTATTAATCTAATAAAAAATTCACTAATTTGATTTTTAGGATAACACAATGATGTAGCATCACATTCTAAAATTTGAACTTTATTTACTAAATCTTGCATTAATATATAGGAATTTTCCTCAATAGGTAGATATATGTTTAAAGAACGAAGAAAAAACAAACTTGAATTATGATTTAAATTATAATTTAAATCATAATTTTTTATATTATCTAGATAAAAAGATCCATTGCCATCATTTTTTAAATATTTGTCGTTCTGATATTTAATATAAAAATAATCTTCAGTTCTAATTTTTTTTCCGCAATTCTCTATATTATAGGGTTCGAACATCATTATCCCTTCAGACATACTCGATCGAAACATTGTTTTTTTTAAATAATTATTATTACTAAATAATGATTTCATTGAAACAATAATTCCAGAAACTATATCGGATTGCTTAATTGAATATGTTGCAATTACATATTTTTCACAATATTTTACTTCAAATTTTAAAGTATCAAAAATATCATTATAAGGAGTGACATTTTGATCTGCAAAAGAATTATTAAAAATAAAAATCATAGAAATAAAAGAAATTAATTTCATAAGCACCCCTTTAAAAATATAAATATTCAGTTAATATTATCTATATATTATAAAATTAATTAATTTTGGTCAAGAATAAAATATACAATTTATTATTTTAGATAATTATCTAGTAGTATAATTTGGATTTGGAATGAAGGTTCCATTTAAATCAAATGCTCCAACAATTTTATTATAAGAAATATCTGTTCCATAATTAATTTCATAGGGTTTATGGAAGGGATCTCTTCTAAAATGTGGCATTTTATCACCATATTCATAAGCATAACTATTTGAGTATAAATCATATCCCTTTAATTTTCGAGCATCTATAAAATATGTATAACCATTATATTTTTTTGCATAATAATAAGCACCCACTCCCCTGTCAGAATAGTAGGGTGACGTTGAAATACCGGCTGCACCCGAATCAAGGGAAGTGATACCTCCACCATAGGCAGCACCTCGTGTAAATCCATTAACTTCATATAAATGATGGATTTTAGTTCTAAGCTGAAAACCCTCTTTAAAAATAATTTCAGGAGGACGTTGGTCTCCTCTAAAAGTAAATCCTTGGTAAATAAATCCTTCTTTCGTCCACTTTACACAACTCTTTCTTAATTTTGTGGAACCAATACTCTCTATAGCAATATTATTTGCCTCTGCAATATTAAGATTAGAGAGATCAATGCGACGATTTTTTTTTGTAAGAAATATTTTTTTATTTAATTGCACGGGATTTACAATTTTAAGATTTAATTTTTGAGTTTTCAATTTAGCTATATTTAGCCCCTTCTCGGGAAGAGGGCCACTCGCAAGAATACCGAAAACATTTTCGAATACCATTTCACCTGCAGAATATCCTATTTTTATATTGAGACCCTGATGAAAATCCCAATTTGGACAGACTATATTTTCTGAAATGATATAACCCCAATCTGTTACAGCCAAATCATAGGAAGCGGCTCCAATATATTGATAATCTTTTCCAAATGAATTTTGGCAATTAGAAATTAAGTATTGACATACTTTCATAGCATTTGAATTATTATAGTATAGCATATTCTTTTCTTGTTTTTCTTGCTCATAAATATTCGCTCTCTTGTTACGATTATTTAAATTTTGTGAAAAATCAATTTTTAAGCCACTATGCAAACTTTTTGAAGAATCTACAATATATAAACTTCCTTTTAACCAAAAACCTCTTGAGTCTAAAGGTGCCCAAGAAAGATTATGATTTAAATTGGGTTGCGCCCAATGGCTCTCGCCTTTTGAGTTTGCACAAAAGAGATATGATCCTGCATATAGATTTTTTGTAAAAAAAATTATAGCAATTAAAAATGAAATATTGATAATATTTCCCATTTTTTATCTTCCATATTATAATTTATTTATTATTAATTTTATATTAGCATTTTTTTAAAGTAGATGTAAATAAAATTTTTAAAAAAATTTGGTGTTTTATATTATATAAATTTAAAAATTATAGAAAACCTTTTTACTTATTACACCTTTCAAAAATAATTGAATTAAAAAAATTTTTTCTTACATATTGAAATTGAAAAATTGGACAAATTTATCTATTTCTTTTAGTATCTTTTTTTATTGCTGCACAGGAGGGCGTTTCCCAATTCTCTTAATAAATTAATGATAAGAAAAGGTGCGAAAATTCATTATGAAATCTTTACATTATATTATAAAATACTTTCTTTTTTTTGCAGTTTCATCATATTGCTACGATGCAATGCCAATAGAAGAGATTGACAAAAAATGTAAAAAAATCATGTTACAATCACTGCCCCTTGAGGACACTCCCTCTACCACAGAAACAAAAAATTTGAATCAATGCATTTCACAAAATTATTATTATGGCATTGGTCAATCGATTGATTATGAACGAGCACGCAAATGCGCTTATATTGAATTGAAAAAAAGTGACCTCGATATTTATCGCATTCAAGGCGCTCAAATACTTATGATGATTTACGGAAATGGATATCAAGTCAAAAAAAATATCCCATTAGCAAAAAAGTTTGCTTGTCAAATTGACAGCGCACCCGCTGAAAAAGAGTCTCGCTTAACGCATCTTTCGCAAATTGAAAAAACTCAAAATAAAATAGACATCTGCGATGATATTACGAGCGGCCTTATGATGGGTGTTTGTACACATTTATGGGATGAAATAAAAAGCCAAGATTCTACAAAAGAATTTAAAAAATTAATTGGAAAATGGAATAATAATCAAAAAAATGCTTATGAAAAACTCAATGTAATTTTTAATGCTTTTGTAAATTCCCATTTATCAAATGAAATTGATTTAAGTGGATCAAATCGAACGGCATTGCAAATTGAAGAAAAATCTCAGTTAATAAATCATTTCCAAAGTTCTTTTCTTCAATTTGAAAATAAAAAATTCCCTTTATTTTCTGACAATGATTTCATTCAAATAGACAAGAAACTAAATATGGTTTATTCTAAAATTATGAAATTAAAAGATCCTGGATATGGAACAATAAATCGGAAAGGAATTAAATTAACAGAATTAAACTGGATTAAATATCGCGATGAATTTGTTAAATTTGCTACAATAAATTACCCAAAAATAAAAAGCGCTGCTTGGAAAGCATGGCTAACTCAAGAGCGCATTTCTCAACTAGAACAAATTTATGATCAATTAAATGATAAATCTTAGTTATACTTATAAACTATTATTTTCCAACATAATTAGGATTTGGAATAAAGGTACCATCCTGCATAAAGGCGCCCACAATTTTATCTGCAGGGATATCAACTCCATAATTTACTTCATAAGGTTTATGTGATGGGTTTACTTTATATTCAGGTTTTTTTACACCATATTCATAAGCATAACTATTAGAATAAAGATCATAACCTTTGAGTGAGCGGGCATCAATAAAATAAGTATGTCCCTCTTTGCTTTTTGCAGTGTAATAAAAAGCCCCAATCCCATCCTCTTTGTAATAGGGTGAGGTCGAAATTCCTGCGGCACCAGAATCCAGTGCCGTGACACCTCCCCCATGAGCGGCTCCTTTGGCAAAACCATTCACCTCATTTACATGATTTATTTGAGTCCTCAGCCGAAATCCTTCTTGAAAAATAACTTCAGGCGCTCTTTGATCACCTCTAAACGTAAATCCATTGTAAACATAACCTTCATCAGTCCATTTCACAGTACTTTGTCTTTTCGGCGTCGTTCCTACATTTTCTCTTGTAATGACAATAGCATCATCCAAACTTATTTTTGTGAGATCTACTTTTCCTAGTTTTTTTGAAGAATATACCGCAACCTCTTTGGCACCAGACGACCAAGGCTTAAAATTAAATTTTCCCGGAAATTTTTCAAAGCTAATTCCTGGTCCTTTTTCTGGTAAAGGCCCACTCGTCGCGATCCCGATAACATTATCTAGAATGATTTCCTCGGGAGTGTATCCACCTGTATATTTTTTATGTTGTTTAAAATCCCAATTTTGACAAATGGCATCTCCTGCTAAAACATATCCCCAATCCGATTCTGCTAAAGAATGTGAAGCCGCACCAATATATTTGTAATTTTGTCCAACCGATTTTTGACAAGCCGCCACTAAAAGATCACAAACCCTTTTGCCAGGAGAGTTAAATTCATCGATAAATGTTTTATTTTTTTCAATATCATTAATACTGGCACGTTTATTTCGTGATGGAGGTAAATCAATTGCCAATGCACTATGTAAGCTTTTTTCAGTATCTACAATGTGTAATTTTCCATTTAACCAAAAACCATTTTCATAATATGGAGCCCATTCAAATTTATAATCTGTATTTGGTTTTGCCCATTGCCAATTATTTTCATCGTCAACACAAAAAAGATAAGAACCTGCAAAAGAAGTTTTAGTTACAAAAAAAGCAAATAAAAAAACGGGAATATGAAAAAAATTCTTCATATTTAGAATACCTCGGACGACTGATTATTAATAATTTAACCAATATTTATTTAATTAATTATTAAATATTTAATAATTAAACTTTATTTTAAAAGCTAATTAATATAAAAAATGGTTGCTAAAATTATTTTTTTATTATCAGAAATCACTATTAATTAATTAAAATAATTGAAAATATATTTAATTATTAAAGTAAATTAAAATCATCCATAATATGAGGCATAGGCGCCCCTTGATATCCCAAAAAATAACTAGATAGTTATATAGCAATTATAGTGATTTTAACGAGGCATTTTTGAGTTTTAATGAAATTGTAATTTTTATGTAATATTATTTTAAGGTAATAACAAAAAAAAGCCAGAGCTATTCTAAAAGAAAAGAAGAACTCTGGTCACAAATAATCAAAAGATTAAGAAGACTTAAAGTAACAATTTATAGTTCGTTACTTTAAGTCTTCCATTTATAGGTAAGGAAAGTTTTCTTGAATATATGTTTTAGAGTGGTTAATGGCCTGCATCACTTCGGAAGTCCCCGGGCCAATGAGTTTCATTTTTCCAGGATAAGTGACAATATCACCCGCAGCATAAACACCAGGAATTGAAGTTTGCCTATTGTGGTCAACTACTATAGAATTCCCTTCCATTTTTATGCCCCATTCCTGAACAACTTCTAAATTAAATAAGAGACCAATGGCAATAATAATTTCATCAACTTGAATTTTCTCAACTTCTCCTGTTTTTGTGTTACGTATCGAAGCTGATTTCACATGATTTTCATCGCCTTCAATTTCAAATAACTCCGAGTAAGTTCTAATTTCTGCATTGGAAGAATACAGTTTTTTTGTTGTTTCTTCATGGGAATTAAAGCGATCGGATCGGTGCAAGACATAAAGATCGGAGCAGTCATTGACAATGGTTAAAGCGAGATCGAGGGCGCTGTCACCACCACCTACGACAATGACTTTTTTATTTTTAAAGGTTTCAAGAGAATGAACTCCATAAGAAACCCCTTTTCCTTCAAACTCCCTTAAATTTTTAATATCAAGACGACGTGGAATATGAGCACCCATACCTAAACAAAGCATCACTGTTTTTGTATGCATCACAGTCCCATTACGGGTTTCAACACATAAAATATTATTGCGATTTTTGCGAATGAGAACGACTTCTTCATTTAAACTGCTAGGAATATTATAAGGCACACTTTGAGCAAATAAATTTTTATAGAGATCTTTTCCACGTATTGCAGGAATACCAGTAATATCATATACCCATTTTTCAGGATAAATTGCGGTTAACTGTCCTCCAAGTTCATGACGCCTATCGACAAGTCTCACGGTCATATCACGCAATCCTGCGTAATAAGCTCCAAATAGCCCCACGGGTCCACCGCCAACAATAATGGTGTCATAACATTCTAGAAATCCACCAGTCACAACAAATCCTCCTAAATCAAATAATCAAAAACGGTATCAATGTCTCATTCTGGGTTTAAACCCAGCTTCTTCAAGCTTTTCCAGAAGGGAGTACTGATGCTCTGAATTCCTCGTTTCTAAGGATAATTCCACATCCACATCCCCCACACTCACTTCGCTGTAAGTGCGATCGTGAATAAGATCAAGCACGTTTCCCTCTAAAGCAGCAACACACTCTAAAAGGCTTTTTAAGCCCCCGGGGCGATCGCTGACACAAACGGTGACACGCAAAACGCGCCCTGTTACGTTAAGCCCCCGTGTGATCACGCGTGACATAAGTTGAGGATCAATATTTCCTCCACTCACACAAGCAACGACTGTTTTGCCTTCATAGTAATCAGGACGCTTTAATATATCGGCCACGGCCGCCGCACCAGCACCTTCGGCAACCAGTCTTTCTTGCTCAAATAATCCCAATATGGCTTTTACAATGGAGTCATCGGTAACAAGAGATAAATTCTCAACATAGCGTGTCATATAATTATAATTCAAATTCCCAATAAGGCTCACCGCAATCCCATCTGCAATGGTTTTATGAGGCGGCTTATTAATAGCCGTTTGTGATTTGTTTTGAAAACTTTTTAAGGCAGAATCATAATATTCTTGCTCAACACCAATGACGTTCCCTTTTGATTCTGCTTTTAAAACAAGCGCCGCACCGGCAGCCAACCCTCCCCCACCCACACTACATACAAAATAATCAAGCTCACCATATGGTTTTTTAGAAAATTCAGCTAATTGTATTAAAGCCTCATAAGCACAGCTTGCCTGACCAATAATAATATCGTAGTTGTTATAGGGGTGAATGAGATATGCATTTTCTTTTTTTGCAAAAGTAACAGCGGCTTCAAATGCTTGCTCTAAATTTTCACCGTGTAAATATATTTTAGCACCTAATTTTTCGGTGGCATCGCGTTTCACCAGCGGCGCATTTTTTGGCAAAAAAATATGCGCTTCACAACCCAAATGTTTTGCCGCAAAAGCAACTCCTTGAGCATGATTTCCCGCAGAAGCTGCGCATACCTTTACCTTTTTGTTACCTTTATGTTTTTTTATTATATTTGAAATAGCGTACAAGGCGCCGCGCACTTTAAAAGAGCCATTGGGATTTAAAGACTCGAGCTTTAACCAAATATCCCCACCCGTCAATTCACTTAACCACACAGAACGACGTAAAGGACTTCGCTGCATATATTGGGAAACCACGGCGGCGTATGCGTCTCGAATTTCATCCATCAACTCTTTTGGATTTTCAAACGGCTTGCCTTCCACAAAATTCAAAAATTTTAAAAGTTCTGGGGACATTGGTTTCACCTTTCCATATACAAAAAGCAAAAAAGAAATAGAATCCTTTTTTACAAAATTGTTCTATCCTCATAATCTCTGTTAACATAACATTTGCGGGAGCGATAACAAATTTGACATTTGGCTAAAATAAAAAGGCAAAATGAAAATGAATTTTGAAACGATTTGCGAGGTCTTTCCAAAAGAAGAAAAGTATTGGCCTTGCCCGAATCCCTCTCGAGCACTGCCTTTTTTTATAAAATCATATTTGCGACAAAACTTCGGAGGTATTCTTGCTGCAAATGATCTTTATAAAAAAAATGAGCCGTCCCGATTGGGCGTGGCAACACGACAATTTGAATTAGGTGATCCCATTTCTACTCTATCCAAAAATCATTTTATAAAAACACAAGATCTCTTCACGCGTGTTGACTACGGTGCAGGACGACAAAGCGCTGTGGTGATTTTTCATTCCTATAAAAATATGACCTATCAATCCGAATTTAGCGGCATTAACAAAGGACAACTAGCACATGGAATAACAGCCCTTCTCGAAGAAATTCACAAAGGACTCTCCCATTCTTTTAAAATTATTAACATTCCTGAGATTGACTTGTTTGAAGGTTGTAAATACGTTGGCAAGCATTTTCTGCAAGCAGATTTCGCTTATTTTATTAGCGATCTTTTATTTGATAGCCGTGATGTCTTTGCCTCTGCAAACAGAGCACTCGAAATCATTCAGTTTTTTCATATAAAAAAATCAATTTTTATTATTGCGCGCGATCCTATGGAATATCCCGATGAAAATATAAAAATTGAGGAATTAATGCCTTGGGAACAATTTCATAATTACCAAAATTCTCATTACTTTAGTGGAAAAAATTATCGTGAAAACATTCAAAATCAAATCAAATTTTTAGATGAAAAACTAAAGGAAAAAGAACACTATATTAAAGTAGTTCAATCAAAGCAAACTATAGTTGACTTTATAGATTTCATTTTAAAAGATATTTTTAGGAAAAAATAAAATGTTTCTCATATTCATTTCTTGCTTAGTTTCATTATTAACTATTACTATTCTTTTTTTTCAAGTTATTAATATGAAACAAAGAAAAATTCCATCTTGGTTTTTTGGCAAAGAAAATAAAAATTCTGTTAAAAATAAATTATCTATAACGAAACCACCTATAATCCCCATCATTTTGATTATTTTAATTACAATTGCTTTTTCTATCAGCTATTATCCCCAAAAGAATGCAAAAGAATCATTACCAATTAATAAATCAGCATTAATTTGGGTTGATCCTTCATTGCAAGCCAAATTGAGTCGTTTAGAAAATAAATTTTCTGCGTCAAAAGAAGCTGAAAAAATAATCGATTTAGGCTATAAAAATTTTGGATTAAAAAGTTCATTTATAATTCAAAATGGAAAACCCAAAATAAATTATGAATTGATAAGTTTAAACTCTAAAAAAGAAATTGTTGAATATTTTGAAAATCAATCTTCAGAGCCTCCCTCCCCTTTTGTTCAATCCATAATTCCAGAAGATGTTTCAAAAATATTAAATAATAATGAAAATTTCAATAACAAAAAAAATACTTTAATTGTATTTTCTGATGGCTATATTGACTCTTTGCAGGGGCTTTATGCATTAAAAAAATTTTTTGACAATAGCATTCTTATAAAATCACCTCCCTATATTGAAAATTATAAAATCCAAAAAGAAATTATTCCCACTGATTTATATTCACTTTGGGGTGAAGGAAAAAACTCACGTTCCTCTTTTTCTATATTTGATACCCATAAATCAAGAATCCCAGAAGAAGCAAGACCCCATTTTTTTATTAAAAGTTATTTAGCAAACGAAGAACAAATTCATATTTTAAAATCAATGGATATAAAAAAATCATTACCCCTTTTTATTGGATGCACAAATCGCTATCCAAGCCCCATAGAGCTTGATTCTTTTTCAAACTTGCGCACCTTAGTCGTCTTTTTTGGAAATGATTTTATTGAAAAAAACTGTGAAAAAGATTCAAATGAACTTGCTGAAAATAAAAGTGTTTGGAAATATCGCAATTCAACAGTATGGGTTGTGCCCATAAATGATCAAATACTTTCTTCGATGAACGACGGACTTTCTTTTTGGATTCCTGAAGGATTTGACTCAAATTATGACACTCTTGTTTATACAGCGGGAAGCAATGCGAGCCTAGAATTAAACGAAGAAAATCATGCCAAAAAAGTGCCTGTTCAATTGGATAGCGGTTCTTATCCATTACCACTTTATCTCATTCCTCCCCCTCCTGGGGCTGAACTCGGTGTGACTTTCCCTGATGATTCCAGAGTTTACAAAGGAATTTTTAAGCCATTTTATAATGCTGCCGACGGTACGATATTAGCCTGGAAAGCAAGTTCGTTACCTTTTTTCTATTTAAGAACGACAACGTCAACACCAAATGGAGAATTAGGAAGATCACGAGCATGGACGCATTTTTGGTTTGAAGCCGCAAATAATTTAAAGCAATCTAATTTATCTTTTATAAAAATTGATTTAGATGACGCCACAAAATTAAACGATAAATTAGAAGAAGCAGAAATAAATGGCCAAGATAAATTTTTATCTCTTCTCGATTTAAATTCTTTAGATTTTATAGAAGCTAAATACTTTACAATGGGACTCTATAAACTTGAGAAAAAGAACCGTTGGGTTTTATTTTCATCATCGCGAAATGAAAAAAATAATGTCTATGTTAATACTGATGAATTTAATCAGGCGTTCTATTCTAATTTATTCAATAATAATGTTCAAAATGATAAACACATAAGCGAATCATTACTTCCTATTTTATCTGCTATTTTAGGATCTATTTTACTTCTCTTTTTATGGAGAAAAAAGAATATTAATTCCATAGCCCTGCTATTAATTTTGGTATTGTTTGGTACTAAAAAATCATATGCTCAAAATACTTTAGATAAGTTTAACTTTCCTTTTTTATCAAATAATAAAAATTCAAATTCCTCATTTGAACAAGAAAATACCCCATTTCGCATCGCTTGGTGCGCAAAAGATATTCCTGAATATACTGAAAAAAAATATAATGAACTTCGCACCCTTCTAAAAAGAAGAGGTACTATCGTTCTACCAAATAAATTAAAAGCAAATTCTTGTAGACCAGGAGAAGCGGAAATATGGTGGACTGATAATCCTTCTTATTTAACAGCTAAAAATGTACAAGGTCATCTTTCTAATGGAGGAGTTTTTATTTTAGAAGGAAATAATAATGTTCCTATAAATTTACTTTCTTTAAGTGATCAAGGATTAGGAATTGATTGGGAAAGTCCTAAGAAAAGAGGAATGTTTTATAGAAGTTTTTATTTATTACAGAGCATTGATGGATGTTTAACAGAATCAACAAAAATTCTTGTCTTAAAAAAGAAAATAAATGCTCAATCTCCTTTTGGAATTGTGACTCATGCTCGGTTTATATCACAAGGAGAAGATTGTTATAAAACAAATCATGATTATAAAGCTAGAAGTTTTGTTAATATCATGTACGCCTTTTTAACAACGGACTATAAAGAAGATCAACTTCAGCTTCCTGAAATTCTTAACAGAATTAGAAATCTTGGATTAGAACCATGAGAAAAATTATATTATATATTTTAAGATCTGTTATTTTAATAGCATTATTTTTACCAATTATATATCCTTTTATCTTAAAAAAAGCGGCCGATGAAAGAAGTTCCTATATTAATATTTTTATACCAGCAGATATTTTATTAAAAAGTAAAGATAAAAATGAAATTCAAAAAATTATAACAGATAATTTTGGAGATAGTGTAAAAATTCAATACATTAATTATGGGCAAAAAGAAAATCTTCCTTCACAGGATTACGAAGACTTACTTAGTCAAATATCAAAAATAAGAGGATCGGCAATTATCATTTCGAATAGCACACTGTTTGGTGAAGATGCACAAAAATTTAATACCACTCTAAAAAAGTTACCTATTTTTATTGAAAATAGGGTATTTTTCATTCCCTTAAAAAAGATAAATTCTTTTAATATAAAACAAGATGATTATCTCGTTCTTTCCGATATTTTTATCCCACGAATAAGTTTTTTAGGTGAAGAAAGCATGGCATCGGTTAATATCATTGGTAAAGCAAAGCCAAAATCAGAAATTAAAGCAGAAATTATTTTACATTCTGGAAATTCATTTTTAAATTCAAAAATATTTCAAATATCCGTTCCTGATAACGGTTTGGTAAATCATTCTATACAAATTCCTATTAATTTTACGAAAACAGGAAATCAAATTATCACCGCAGATATCACATCTAATCTTGCTCATCCACCGCTTAATTCTGCAAGTACAACAGTTCAGGTTGTTTTTTCTAAAACAACTCTTTTACATATCAGCGTAGGTCCCGATTGGAATTTAAGAACCGTGCGTCAAAAGCTAAAATTTTGGCCTAATTTAGATTTGTTAAGTTATTACATTTTAAGAGAAACAAATAGTGATCAATCTATTCCAAATTCACAATTATCTTTAATTGAATTTCCCGCAGACAAGTTATTTGGCTCAAGTTTACAAAATTTTCATGGCATTGTTGCGCAAAATTTTTTATTTGATACTTATCTTGGAGATAGAGAATCTGAAAATTTGGTGGGTTATGTAAAAAATGGGGGACGCCTAGTTATTCAAGGGGGACCTCTCTCTTTTTTAAGTGAAAGTAAGTCAATTAATTCTCTATTTCCATGTGAAAACAAACCAAAATGGGATAATGAAAATGTTTATCATTGGGTATCAAATCAGTCGAATTTTATTAGCTCACAATCCTTTATGAATAGTTTATCACATATTGTAACGCATTACACAGCAATTAATTGTAAGCCTAAAAAAGAGGCTTTGGTTTTAGCAAAAACCAATGAAGGAGATCATCCTGTTTTACTTGCTATGCCCGCTCAAAAAGGTATTGTTTTAACCTTTTTAGGATCAGATTGGCTTTATGGCTACACTCAAGAAAAAGTTCAAGACACCACGGCAATGGCTTTGCGCATGAAAGAATCAGATAGCAGTGAATATATTTTTAATTGGATGGTTGAATTTCTACAAAGACGCCAAGACAGTGGAGTAAGAGCTCCCGATATTGCAGGACCACGCATCTATGCTAACGATAAATACTTAAGTGTAAAAAGTAAAGGTGATATCCAAATTGAAAATGAAGTGACTCTCGAATCGAAATCTAAAAAATCAATTAAAGGAACACTGTTTAAATTAAATCGAATGGATAAAGAATTAATTCATCTGAATGGCTCCATAAATTCCATTGAAAACATACAAAATAGCAATAAAAATTCAAATACTCTTGTCGATCTCGCTTTAATACAAGGCTCGGCAAACGCGGAGGTGTTTCGTTACGCATCGTGGCCGATTTATCCCTTAACTGCAAAATCACAAGAAACTCTGGAAAATCCATTTTTATTTGATGGAATTCCAAGTCTCTCAGCAACAACGCAAGATCTTTCCAAAGAAGTTTATGTTACCTCAAAAAAAGTTCCTTTACTGGATGCCTTTCCTTGGATTTTAGGATTTTCATTATTCCTTCTATGCATTGAACAATTCTTGGCACGTATTTTATGGCGAGGATATTTTTGATATACTATATGCAAAAAGGTGAGAAATATGCTTCCAAAAATTCCTAAACGTAAAGAGCCCCGGTACGAAACGGCCATTGTTGCTGATGTTTTTATAAAAAAGTGGAATCCTATTGCAAAAAAGAAAGTTGTTGTTCTTGATCTTTCCTGGCACGGCTTCAAAATAGAGTTCATGAATGAAAAAACATGGGACGTTAAAAGCGGAGCCACCTTTACAATTCGCATTCCTATTACTCAATTTAATATCTCTACTTTAAAATATTTAAAACTCGAAATCATTGTAAAATGGTGCGATAAAGAACTTAAAAGAGCCGGAGGTATTTTTGTCCATCCCAAGGGAGAAAAAGCGATAGTACTAGGAAATCTCATTCAAAAGCTTGCAATATTAAAACAAACAGAAGATGACATTGTAGATGGAAGCACGACAGAACAAAGTTCTGTTAATAATGAGGAGGCTTCCTAATTCAAGGAGGCTTTTTTATGTCATTTTTTTCGCGTTACAAGAATTTTCTACTTGAAATTCATGAACATGGACAAGATCAAAGCAATCCCCAAACTGAAAATGTTTTTCCCGTTTATAATTTTGCAGAATGGAAACTGACATCTGACCATGATTCTTCAGATTTAAACGTGCTTAAAAGAAATGAAAAATTATTAAAACAAACTCAAGCCAGCCGTGAGCAGCCCTTTGGAGTCATTGTCAGCTCTCCTGCAGAAATTGAACTTGCCGCACAGTACTCTGATTTTCTTTATATTCCAGGAGAAATTTGTCGCCAAAGCGATATTTTGGAATGCTCTGCAAAAACCCAATTGCCTCTGTTCATTGAAAGAGGAAACTTTTTAGCTCCTACGGATATTTCTCGCATCATCGAAAAAATAGGAGCTAAACACACCATTGCTTTAGTTGATTGCGGTACGTCCAATGGCTATTCCGATGCCCTTCTTGACCCCCGTGTCATGGCCTACATGCAAAATTTAGCTGTTCCCTTTGGTGTTCATTTAAGTGAGCTTCTCTCTCCTGAAGGATGCACTTATGCGCACAGACCCCATTGGCTTTTAAATCACGATTTTATTCAAGCTTTTATTAAGACTGCCCATGTTTTTGATGCTTCTTTTTTTGTTATTAAAAATTATGGAAAAGGGCAAATTCAAAAAAATCAAGTTCTTCAATGTATGGCAAGGAATATATAATGTCTCTCAATCATTTATTCCCTGGAAATTGGGATGGTAAAATAGCAAATAATATTACTCTTTCTAGAAAAAGTCCTATTATTATTGCAGGACCTTGTATGCTAGAATCGTTGTCTTTAGGTCTTGAAGTAGGGTCTTTTTTAAAAGCAAAATGCGCTGAATTAAATCTTCCTTATGTCTTTAAAAGCAGCTACGATAAAGCCAACCGGACGAGCGTAAAGAGCGTACGAGGCCCTGGACTCCATGCCGGATTAGAATGGCTGCAGCACATTCGACAGGAACTGAACGTTCCCGTTCTCACCGACGTGCACTCCAGCGCACAAGCCTTAGAAGCAGGCAAATATGTTGATATTATTCAAATTCCTGCATTTCTTTGCAAACAACGAGAACTTCTTGTAGCTGCCGCATCCACTGGAAAAGTCTTGCAAATTAAAAAAGGGCAGTGGGCAACTTCTGAAGAAATGATAGAAATTGCAAATTTTTTACAAAAATGCGGAAATCCTAAAGTGATACTCGTAGAAAGAGGATCTTGCTTTGGCTACAATAATCTCGTTGTCGACTTCCGTAACCTTGTTGAAATGAATAAAGAAGGACATGCCGTTATTTTTGATGCCACCCATGCCGTACAACTTCCTGGTGCTGCCGGAGGAAAATCCTCAGGCCTTCGTCATATGGTTCATCCTTTAACTCGTGCTGCCTTGGCCGTGGGTGTGGAAGGAATTTTTATGGAAGTGCATTCAAACCCAGAAGCTGCTTTATCTGACGCCGACACGCAATTATCAATGGATTTAGCAGAAAAAATTCTTGTAGATATTGCTAATATGACAAAATAATTTTTAATTTAAAATTTTATAATCTGACAACAAAAAACCAACTCATATTTTCTTGAAGATCTCACTTCACTTGATTATGCTTAATTTATAAAAATAATTAACGTAACTTTTTTAATGATAACTTTTAAAAAAATGATGAGGCCAATTTATATGAAATTCATCTTCGATATAAGAAAAATGATTGCCGAATTTATTGGAACATTTTGGCTTGTATTGGGTGGTTGTGGAAGCGCTGTCTTAGCGGCAGGATTTCCTAATTTGGGGATTGGCTTTGTCGGTGTTTCCTTTGCATTTGGTCTCACCGTATTGACGATGGCATTTAGTTTAGGATCGGTATCTGGTTGTCATTTGAATCCTGCTGTTTCCTTAGGACTTGCCGTGTCAGGACGATTCCGCTGGCTCGAATTGCCTTCTTATGTCCTATCGCAAGTTGTGGGAGCCATAGTTGCTAGTGCTATTTTATATATTATTGTTTCTGGAAAGGCTGATTTTACAAGCATTGGTGGCTTTGCAAGCAACGGTTATGGTGACCACTCACCAGGGGGGTTTTCTCCTATTTCTTGCTTTATTTGTGAAGTTGTTATGACAGCTATTTTTTTATTTGTCATTTTAGGTTCGACTGATCCAAAATCTCCGGGCTCATTAGCACCTATTTCTATAGGATTATGTCTGACTTTAATACATTTGATAAGCATTCCTGTCACAAATACTTCGGTAAACCCTGCGCGCAGCACAGGACCCGCTTTATTTGCGGGAGATTGGGCAACGGATCAGCTTTGGATGTTTTGGCTTGCCCCCTTAATGGGAGCCGCCTTAGGTGCTTTACTCTATAATTATCTTTATCAAATCAAACTTAAAATGCCCGTGAAGCCGGGCATACCACCTAAACCTAATACACCTCAAACACCACCAGCAAAACCGACTCCGCCAAAAGCATAAAAAAAGAATTTTTAATTATTATTTCTTTAAATTACTAATACAGTAGTTCATATATTTAGGCATATCTATTTTTTCAACATTGACTAAACCGACTTCCCCTAATTTCTTTTCAAAGGCATACCCAATCCAGCATTGAGCATAGGAAGTAGGATGAGGAGAATTCCAAAAAATAGCCAATTTATTTCTATCACCATTTTTATCTACGCAATTATTATTATCAATTGCAAATTGAACTGTTTCAGGACCAATTTTTGTAAAGGCCGCCTTAAAATACCCGCCTCTATAACAAAGATCTTGTAAATATTTATCATTATTTCCCGGTATTAAATATTTCGTATTTATTTGATCAAATCCATAATTAAAATAAGATTTATCATCAAAGCTTTCATTATTCATAATGCGACTAAAATAATCATCTATATCAATTGTCTGTATATTTATTGTATTACCGAGTTGATCTTGTAATAATTTTAAAGAGGAACGCAAATAAAAATTATGCTTATTTATCAGCTCAGTCAGCTTAGACGAAAATTCGTTTTTATTTTTGTGATCGTCAGAATATTTATTATAATTAGATTCATACACCACAGGACTCTTGCCAATATCTGGTAAATTCATAACAACAAATTGTTTGGCGCCACTATTATGAAGTATTTTAATTTGATCAATAATATTATTTACTGTTCTTTTATAAACATAATTAGCATGTCCAACTTCATCAGGATTTTCAAAAAATTCAATTCCAGATTTTTGGTTTTCAAATTTTTCAAGATAATCATTGGCTCCAATCCATATGACAAATAAAGTCTCATCCGAATTTGAAATTTTTGTATTTTTAGTTTCGTAAGAATCACTGGTCAGATAATTTGTTAGATATTTATCAATGTATTGCTTTGAATTTCCTGTAATTATATTTCTAATTCCAGTAATATACTTATTAGGAAGCCCTTCAAGAAAGTAATCATTTGAACCTTCGGTTTTAGAGCCACCTACGGCAAAATTTAAAATGGGCAAATGCGTTCTATCTGTAAAGTAATCATTCCAAACCATTCCATCGGCAAAACGTCCATGCCAAAAGGGATAGTATGGAAATATTTTTGTCCAACGTTTTAAATTTCCGTTATCAGAAAGACTATCACCAAAAATCACAACTTTTTTAATTTTTGTTTGTGTCGACTGTCCTTTTAAAAATTGTATGGGATATTCGTAACCATCAAATGAGGATGTAGAAGCCTTAAACTCATAAAGTTTATAGGTACTTTTTGATGGAGAAAGAAATGTTCCTTTTTTTATTGCTAATTTGCAGCGGTTTTCAATATCTGCATAACTCAAATTTTCCTCTACAAAAAAACCGTCTATAATTTTTCCAGTTAATATTGTTTTTCTTGCTAAAACAGAATCAGAATCGACGGACCAATAATAATTTATTTTTGCTCCCATTGTCAAAATATTTGTACTAGGAAGCATAAGAGAAGGACTATCACTGGTTGCATTATTATTTGTATCATAATAATAGCAAGCAATATTATAATCTGCTTTTACAAACTTTGTATCAAATTGATCTTCTTCTTGCGCATGTGCTAAATTTACTGTTGTTACCGCCGTAAACATAAGTAATGAAGTATTCAAAATAAATGACGACGTTTTTAGCATAGAACCTCCATGAAAAAAATATTTAAATTGTTTCTAATTAATTATAATAAGTTTACTAGACAGTCAAATAATTATTTATTATTTTTAATTAATTATAATTAATTAAAATATTTATAATCTGAATCAAAAATAAAATTCAGATTATAACTTGTTATAATATTTTATAAAAAAAACTAATTATTATTCCTCTAAAATAACTCTTAATTTGTAAAATTTTAATTATTTTTCTAACAATTTAAATTTAAAAAAAATAAAATATTTGTAAAGCTTTTGAATATTAAAATTTAAAAATTTTCTGGAATAAATTCAAAAAATAATCAGAATTGTCAAATATTTGACGATATAGAAATTAAAATTTTCTTATAAAAAAAACTCCATAAAAATCATCATGGAGTAACCCCGTCAGTAAAAATAAATTTTAATAAAAATAAATTTGATAAGCAGTTCTATTGCAATATAATGATAACCCTGAATTATCTATGATAATATCAATAACTTCATTGCGTTTATTATTTAATGCACTATTTACAGTTGAATTTAACCATGTAGGACTGCCCGAATTTATTTTTGAAGTTGAAGATTCAACTTTTTTACAATTTCCATTATTAAAATTTGCTGAAATACTTAAATCAGTCGAATAGGGTCCTATATTAAATGGGAGTTTATAAATTCTAAAGGAAGCATGCTCAATTTGAATTCCGACCAATCTATTTTCTTCATTTAATTCGAAAGCACCAGATAAACCAATAGGATAGGCGGGATCAACAGCACCCACATTAAATTTTTCTATTAATTTTTCTATTATTTTATTAAGATGAGTATTATTAACAACTGTATTTAAATTATAAGATTTCGCAAATACCGAACTAGAGAACATAGAAACCATGAGCACAAGATGCTTTAACTTCATAATATATTCCTTTTTTTAATTGCGACAGGGCAGTAATAAAGTAACATTTTATATTAAAATATCAACAAATAAAGTAAGGATTTTATAAAATAATATTTTGTTAATTAATTATAAAATGAATATAATTATAAAAAATGATTCATTGAATTTTTTTAAAAAAGATAAATCAAAATCACAAAAAAAAGCATGAACTTAGAAAAGTTTCATGCTTTTTTTCTAAAAACGATTTACTTTAAGTTTGATGAGTGATGCGTTTTAAAAATGTCTGGAGACGCTCTGTTTTAGGAGCGGCAAACATCTCTTTTGTGTTACCTTGCTCTACAATAAGACCACTCTCCAAAAACATGGTTCTATGCGAAACTTTTTGTGCAAAATAAAGTTCATGAGTCACTACAATCATGGTCATACCTGTTCTGGCAATATCAACCAAAATATCAACAACTTCATCAACAAGCTCAGGATCGAGTGCACTCGTGGGCTCATCACATAATAAAACTTTAGGATTGATAGCAAGAGCTCTTGCAATGGCAACACGTTGCTGCTGCCCACCAGACAAACCCCTTGGGTATTTGTCCATATGTGCAGAAAGTCCTACACGTTTGAGTAAATCTGTAGCCATTTGTGTAGATTCTTCTTTTGATTTCCCAAGAACCAATTGTGGCCCCAAAGCCACATTTTCTTTTGCCGTCATATGAGGAAAAAGTTCGAAACGCTGGAAGATCATACCCGTATTACGGCGGATCATATGAAGAGATTGTTTAGAGTCGCGATAATTGATACCGCAGACTTCAACATTACCGGAAGTAATCGTTTCAAGTGCATTTATAGTACGCAAGCAAGTACTTTTCCCACTTCCCGAAGGACCAATGAGCGCAACCACCTCACCTTGTTTCACTTCAAAATTGATGCCTTTTAGAACGTGATGTTCTTTTTCTTTTGAGTAAAATATTTTATTGACATTTTTAAGACTAACAACAACATCTTGAGACATAATAATAAAATTCCAAATTAATGTTTAAGACTTACGCTTAATTTCTTTTCAAGGTAACGCCCCACAGAGCTCACAATGGTATTTACGACAAAGTAAAGCAAAGCGATAAAAAACCAAATTTCAAAGCTACGGAAGGTCACAGTCACAGCATTTTGCGCTTCTTTTGTTAATTCGGGAATAGCGACAACGGAGAGTAAGGAACTGTCCTTAATAAGGGAGACAAACTGTCCAATAAGAGGAGGCAGCATGGTCCGAAGAGCTTGTGGCGCAATCACTTTACGGGCAATTTGAAAAGGGCTTAAACCCAAAGCTTTTGCTGCATCAATTTGACCTTTTTCAAAATTTGCGATGGTTCCTCTAAATATTTCAGCAACATAAGCGGAACAAAATAAGCTCATAGTTAAAACGCCAGCCACAGCTCCGGAAAGGTTAAATGCTGTACCTACTATAAAGTAAGCAACGTAAAGTTGCACAAGAACAGGCGTATTTCTAAAGATATCTACATAAAATAAAGCGGCAAACTTAGCGATTTTTTCTTGTGTTGTCAGTAGCATCCCAAAAATGATGCCTAGGATTGTACCAAAAATGATGCCTTCAAAACTCATTTTAATCGTGATCCAAAGCCCCTTTAAAAACAAGCCGGGACCACCACCATCAGTGGAGGGTAACCATATATAGGGACCCAATAAAGAAAAATCCCAACTATAATCGAGCTGATAAAAACTACGCACAATTATGGCAAGAATAACTGCAATTACGAAAAAAGACAGAAAGGAGTAGTATAAGGGTAATTTTTTATCTGGCATCGCGTTTCTTATTTCCAAGCAGAGGATTTGTGAACAAAAATTGAGTTAAAACAACACGCAGTGATTATTTATCCAGCAAAGCAATCCATTCTTGGCTATCAAAATAATACTTCATGGCCTTATCATAGCCTCCCTCTTTTTTCCAACTCTCTAAAAAAGAATTAAAGCTTTTGGCCAACTCTTGATCTTTTTTGCGCATAGCAACACCAAAGTGGTCACCATTAAATCCTTCAGGAACAATGTAAATTTTGCCAGGGTTATTTAAAGCGGCGAGTTTAACATAAGGGGTGTCATAAATAAAAGCATTTGAGCGCCCTCCTAAAACAGCATTCACCGTGTCCGCGTCGGCATCAAAACGCATGATTTGCGCCTTTGCTAGGGCTTTGGTGTCTTGAAGATAGAGATCAGGGGCGGAACCCGTTTTTACTGCGATTTTAAGTCCAACTTTATTGAAGTCGCTCAATGATTTAAAATTACTACGATTTTCAGAGTTATCCTTCATGGCAACGAGAAACTTGTTGCTATAATAAGCATCGCTAAAAGTAACTGCTTTTTCACGCTCTTTTGTTTTTGCCATAGAAGACGCAATCATGTCGCATTTGCCAGTCAAAAGAGAGGGTATAATACCATCCCACTTTGTATCAATCATTTGTAACTTAAGTCCCATAGACTTGGCATAAGCTTCCATCATCTCGGGGTCAAAGCCAATCCATTTGCCAGAGGCTGTTTTCATTTCGAGAGGCAAATAGCCCGATTCAGAACAAACTTTTAAAACGCCTTCCTTTTTTATAGTATCAAGAGTCGATTTCTCAGCTGCGACAGATTTTGAAAAATATGCGATTGTTGACAATGCACTTAGGGATAACATTAAAAATGTGCGGCGCGCTGTGAGCCTTAGCCCAGGAGAAGTCGAGCTCGTCATAGGTAGATACCTTTCGTAAATTATTCAGAACACGAAAAAAGCAAAGCACCACTTATCATAGAAAACATCATGGGGCAAATCTATTTAGTAAAAGAAATTCTCAACTCTGTAGCAAAAATCAACATTTTTTAGATATTTTATAAGGCAATTGTTTCTTAATGCCGATTTGCCGTCGGCAATTATTGGCCATAGTGCAAGCATCAAATTACAGGATAATAAAAATATCTCGTAATATAGGGAGAGCTCCTGTATGATTATATTAAGAATACTCTGCCTTTTAAGCTTCATCATACTGAATAGCTGCTCAACTTTTTTAACTCCTAGCTCCAAAAGAGCCAATGATGCTAATGAACAAAGGAAATCATCTGGATTCCTAGATAGTTTTTTTCCCGATGATTATAATGATGAACAAAACACAAATCAAAACAAAGAAAACAATCGCCCTTCTCTCGCGCAAGGAACAATAAGTAGTCAAAATAAAAGAAATAATTATACAAACTATACCCCTGGATTGTCAGCTCTAAACCCCAATATGTTTTCTTTAATTCATATTGACGGAAATACTTGGCGCACTTCAGCACACCCCGCAATGGTTTTTGGAATCATGTCGCGCATTCTCTCCCAAAACTATATTATCCACGCGATGGATAGAAAAAATATGAATTTACAAACGGATTGGGATAAATTTTTTATCGATGGAAGACTCTTTCGTAACAGAATTAATATTATGGTTTTTCCTGTAAATCCTAAACAAACAGAAGTTGTTTTAAAAAATATTGTGGAATACTATACTGGTAGCTCAAATAATAAAATTGAGGAAAACTCAGCTTGGTTACCCAGTCCCGATATCACCGATGAAATCAATAAACTTATCGATAATACAAATCGCCAAACAGCCATTGCACAAAGCCAAATGATTATGAGATCGAATTAATTTTTATGATTAAACTCATCTTAACAAAAATAATTTTTATATTCTTATTTTCTGTATATTCCACTAAATTTATTTATGCTGTTGAAATTACTTTAAATGGAAATTATGCAAATAGTTATACTTCGAGCTATCAATATACTAAAATAACTTACGGTCTCGACATTAGTATTCCCTTAGGAAACTATTTTGAGTTTAATTTTGGTGAAACAATTTCAGATGAACAATACACATATAATGATGAATATAAAAATTATTTAATTAGTAAAGGAAATACTCTGCCCGCAGGTAAATTAACTCAATCGTACAAGTCAACTGATAATTATGGAAATTTAAGTTTAGGTATATTTAGTTATAATATAAGTCCATCAATATATGGTGGTATTGTTGACAGAGATTCATATTTTAAAGATTATTATGGACAAGAAACAAACGATTACGGTTATATCACCTGGAATGCAGGCGCCGCTTTGTCAATACATGTAGGAAGACATTTTGCAATTAAAGTAACATATCGCATTTCTCCTTCAGGAGTAAACTCCCCATCAGGAACAACGTATTATGATCAATCCTACACAGGCGGATTGACTTTAAGATTTTAGATCAGTAAAAAAATTATTGTTTTTTACTGATTTTTTTCTTTGAGAATAATATCAAAAATGAATTTTAAATACAAATTAATAAAAAAATAATTTCGTTGACAAAATAAAATTTTATTAATATGCGTCACACATTCTTTAGATTTATAACTAGATTATAAATCAATTTAAAAATTTTTAATTGAAAGGATTTCATCTTGATATTTATAAAAAAAATGATCTCAATTGTCGCACTCGCGTTTCCATTTTATGCCACCGCCAATGAGACTGATAACCTTAAAAAAATAAGGTTAATTGAAGAAACATGTAAGAATGTTGAATATTATAAAAATGAAGGAATAAAAATTAAAAATAATATTGAAAATAATATGGATAAATTACTCTCATTTTCAATGTCAAGTGAGTATTTATATTTGAGTGAATATGATCAAAAAATATATCAAAATATTTATCACAATTTAGAAACACTTTATAACTATAAAAGAATAAACGATAAATTTACAGAAATCTTACATGCATGTGAAAAAAAAGCAAATGGCGATATAAATCCTATCGCATTTTTAAAGCTAAATAGCGAATTATTTTCCATAGTCAAATCAATGCAAGAAAGAAATGATAAAATTTTTAATAAAAATTATATTTTCACTGGAAGCGGAGATGATTTTTATAAAGTTTATATTAAAAGAAAAAATGGTATTGTAATTGATAAAACTGGTTTAATAGAAATTAATTGTAATATTTCTACATTATATAATTCTATGAACAGTTCTTTGGCAAAACTAACAGAAAAAATTAATTAATATTTTATACATAAGCAAGTCTATTTCTCTCAAAACTTACAAAATCTTAAGCTATCTTGCGCTTCAACAATCATTTCAAAAATAAATAGGCGATGCTTCCACAGGGAAAGTAATTTTTTTGCCGATAGAAAAACTTCTAATTCATTGTGAATATAATTATATTCATCATCAAATTCTGACTTTTCTAAAAATTCACTAGAAGATAAATGGCGCTGCGGAAAACAACGTTCCATTATTTTTACAATTCCCGACCATTTTGCAATTAACTCTGTGCATTCTGAAACATGGGTATGAATTTCATTTCGCCCCTGATCGCATAAAAAGTTACGTATATCTTTTGCAGAAAGTGCAATAGGAGATTCAGTTTTAATTTGAATTAAAAGATCATCTAAATGAAATGCTTTTGATAATGTTGATTTTTCACGGCGCCCTACAAACTGCGTACTGCGGTGATGAAAAGAAACACCATGAATTTTATAGCGATTTGAAAACGTGCGCATGGATTAACGAAGCCTACTTTCCAAATAACGGATCATAGGAGAATCAGAAGACTCTCCTTGACTTTTAAGACGTGAAATTTCTTCAAGAATTTTTTTCCGCCAACCTGAGTCCAGAACACCTTGCGCTGCCAAAACATCCATGGAAGAACGATAGGCGCGCTCATCTTGCTCTTTCTGAAGATCTTTATCGCTTTCCTCTTCATCTTGTAAAGATAAAATTGCCTTTTCAACATTTTCTTGAGCAACTTGAGTAGCGTGCGTTTTATCTGAAGATTTATTTTCTTCAACATAACTATGCGCCTTTTTTGTTGCATTTTTAGCATCGTTTAGAGCTTCATTGAACTCTCCACCAAATTGAGGTGTTTTATCAAGAGACTCTTTTGCTTTAGAAAATTGCAAAAGAGTCTCTATTTTATTTGCTGCTAATTTTGAATTTTCTAAAGCATTGTCCGCATTTTGCAACTGAATGCGTGCCTCTTGAATAGCTCTTTGTCGTGCCTGTTGCATAATTTGCATAGCAAATCCGAGATGATTATTAGCCTCATCAACTGCTAATTGAATATCTTGTTGTGCCTCAGATAACTTCTTCTGTTGAAGATGCTTTGCTGTTTCATGTATTTCTTGCGGTGTTTTATCAGTTTTTAATACTTTATCAATTATGAGCTTTTCGTTTTTTGATAAGGGAAATGTTTCATTTTTAGACATTTCAAATAAATGATCTTTCAATTGTTGAGCAAGTTCTGTGAGTTCATTTGCATCGGAAATAAGATTCATCACATTGGTTTCGCTTTTATTTAATGTCACAATATTATTTTTAAGACTTTGCAATCGCACTAAAAAATTACCGGCTTCATTTATTTTTTGCTGTCTTTTTAATATATTTAAAGTAGACTGAATTTTTCCCAATGCGGAATTATAATATTGATCATTTTTAAATGACATATTTTCAATATAATTCATAGATTCAATAATATTTCTTTTAATAACTCCTGACTTACTCAATTGACTTGCAAGTTTTACGGCTTGCGACAGTGATTCCTGTAATTTATTATTTTGCTCAACTGTTACTTTTTTTAATGATTTAAGTTCTTTCATTGCAGATTCAAGATTTTTAATCAACTCCTGACGAACCTGCACAGGAGTTTTAACAGGGAAAACAAGTTCTTTAGATTCGCCAACAAGACTCGACAAAACCGTTTTAGCAACCGCTTTAACATAAAGCACATCTTCTGAGACAAATGGAATTCCTGTTGTCACTAAATCAATATCAGATGATTTAAATTGAAATTCTGCTGAATTTGCAAATTCTGCTAAGGTCTTCTCAAAATGATAACCGGATTGTGTTCTAACAGACAACTCAACTAAAGTTAAAGGAACAGCAGAGGAAACATCAACAGTAAAGTTAATTTTACCTACAACGACATCTTTATCCGAATAGTCTGCAGCAAGAGTTTCTAATTTGACTGTAGGATCTGCAGTGTGAGAAATATGAATAACACCTGAAAATTTCTTATCCTGTTTCGATAAAACAAACTCAATATTTTTAGAATTTTTATTCATATTATGTTCGTTTTCTTTCTCTTCAAATTGTTCATACAATGATGCTACTGAAGAAGACCATACTCCAGAAGAAATATTGTATGAAAAACTTTTCTCCACTCCAGATGATTTATTTTCTTTTAATAGAATTTTCCAAGAATCTTCACTTTTTAAATTTTCAATTCTAAATTCAAGATAAGAAGAGGTATCAACACTGACATCAATTTTGCTTTCATTCAAATACAAATACATAGGATTTAAATTTGAAAAAGATGGATATTCAATTTTTAATATAGGTTTTGATACTTTTAAATAATCTGACACTTCATTATAAGTTGTAACAAAATCATTCCACAAAAAATAAGTAAATACAAACCCAAATGAAACAATTACAGCACAGGCTCGATATTTTAAATTTTTTTCAAAATAATTCTCTGGAAAAACCAATCCTGTTGCTTTTAAATTTAATTGAATACGTTCCTTAGGCATTTTTTTTAATAGTAAAAAACCTCTTATTAATGAAACTTCTATCCATTTTAAAAATAAAAGCCCTATAGGAAATGCCAACCAAGCTAAATTAGGATTTAAAATCCTATATACTAAGATATAGAAAATAATTAAAATAAATATTGAGAATAAAAAAAAATAAATTTTTTTTTGCACGCGTTCCTATTCCTAATACCATGTTATCCTGGCATTTCCTCACGATAAGGAGCAAGATCTGAAATAATCTTTAATTCAGGATTTTCATCTAGCATACACCAAAAAACTCCTGCTGTAACCAAAATATCACCAATAGAGCGGTGACGAGACTCAAAGGTCAAACCATAATGTTGCGCTAGTGCGTCAAGATTTCGTCTTTCAATTTTCACTAATGCTCTTGCCATTTTTAAAGAACAAAAAACAGTATAATCACAAGAAATTCCTAAACGATTTGATTCATGAAATAGCATTCCTAAATCAAATTCAGCGTTATGAGCCAAACCGACACAGCCTCTTAAAAAATCGTGAAATTGAGGAAGAATTGTTTGAAAATCGGGTTTCCCTTCCAACATGGCGTTGTCAATACCCGTAATTCTCGTGATTTCTTCAGAAACAGGGATGCCAGGATGAATTAAATGCGAGAAACGTTCAATTTCTTTTCGATTCTGATATTTTATGGCACCAATTTCAATAATGCGAGAACGACGCGTATCAAGACCCGTCGTTTCAAAGTCAAATATTACAATTGGTACATCTTTAAGCAATTCGTTTCCATGAAATCGCGATCCACTCAA
This sequence comes from Silvanigrella aquatica, assembly GCF_001907975.1. NCBI lineage: Bacteria > Pseudomonadati > Bdellovibrionota > Oligoflexia > Silvanigrellales > Silvanigrellaceae > Silvanigrella > Silvanigrella aquatica. Next base: position 1,522,542 of record NZ_CP017834.1, on the reverse strand, counting down.
ACCACCCATAATTGCAACAGGGGAAGCGACAAATTTATCTTTTCTAGAAAGAATGAAATGAAAAATGCTGTTTTGAAATGGAGATACCATGAAATTATTTATTCCCTCATTTAGTTTCTTTAATTATAGATCTTAAGCAAAACATTTATAAATTCTGCTGCTGCAGGTGCTAATTCGCGCTCTGAAGAGGAACAAATTAAAATAGAGCGCTCCATTTTTAATCCCTGTACTTTTAATACATTTATATTTTTTTCATTGCGCAAAGAATGAGAACTGACGACACTCAAACCAATATTTTTCTCCACCATTTTTATCATACTTTGCGTCGATCTTAATGTCATTACAGTTCTAAAACGAATTCCTAATCTTCTGAATTCCATTTCAATAATATCATGAATTGCACTGCCGCTTTCAAATAAAATCATAGGCTGTCTATTGATATGAATAGGTAACAAAGATTTTCCTTGTTTTTCAAGAGACATTGACATTTGCACTAAAGGATTTTCAGGTGCAGAAATAATTTCTAATGTATCGAGAATTTCACCATGAACTTTTAATCCAATTAAAGGATCTTCATTAGGTGCCACAAAAGGATTTCGCGTAATTAATCCAACATCAACAGAACCATCATGCAAAGCTTCAATAACCGTTGCAGAATCCTTTTCATGCAGCGTAAATTGTATTTGCGGGTGTTTTTTTCGGAATTCCGAAATGGCATCGGGAAAGACTCCGGCTACGGCTGTCGCTCCCCCACCTAAATGGACAAATCCTTCACGCAATTCGAGATGATTACGAACGGTCGTATGCAACTGATTCATCCGTTTTAAAATATCAACAGAAATTCCATAAACAAGCTTGCCCATAGACGTGAGTCGAACACCACGCGCCGTTCTTGTTAACAAAGCACAACCTAAGCCTTCTTCCAAAAGTTTTAAGCGTGCCGAAAGAGCAGGTTGCGTAATATGCAACTTGTTCACAGCCGCTGAAAGTGAGCCTTCTTGAACCACCGTCACAAAAGCTTGCAACCTATAAATATCTTGTAACTCTTGCACCCTTTACTCCCTAATATGAGAATAGACACACCCGGAACAATACTGTAAGCATAAATGTCGTCAACCTTGTATAGACGAAAGAAAATGACAGGAAGAAAACTGTGAAAGAATCAGCCTTACATACTAATAAAACACAAGAAATCAGATCGAATATAGCACAGCTGGCAATATGGACACGGAAATTTTCCGCGCCTTTACACCGCTGCATCAATGCAAGTTTGCAAAAAATTACAGCATCTGAACATGGTCAACTTATTTTGTCTGTGTATAAACCAGGCGATGATAAAAGTACGGTTTTACTCAGCATGAAAAAAGGTGAAAGTGGAATTTCCACAGCACACCTCAAGCCACTTCCCTTAAAACAACCTAATTCTATTGTGCAAATTGCGCGTAAGTACGTTCAGGGAAGAAAAATCACGGCGGCTTATGCCACGATGTCACCAATTACCATTGTTCTTGAATTTGGGGAAGCTAGTCTTAAACTAGAAAATTATGATGAAATAAATCAAGGACCAAATTGCTTAATTTTAGATTTAGATGCAAAACCGCCACGCATTGTTCTCGCAAAAAAATTTGATAAAATTCCTACGCGCTATATCACAGATTGTGGAAATCACTTTTCCAATGGGGAAGCCTTTTTTGAAAGCTGGTGCGAATGGAGCGAAGAAAATACAAAAACAAAAAAAAGAGCATGTTTTTTATATCCCTTTATTTCTTACTGCCCCATGCCTATATTGGAAATAAGTGAAAAAAATAATGCAGTTATCAAAGAAAACTTTGTTCCAAAAAGAGAAGAGCAGCTTGAAGTTGACAAACTGCCAACCCGCTCACAAGTGCTGACTGTCACGAGAGCACTAGAAATTCTGCCAACCCACATTCGCAGAAGTGCACGTACAAAACTCCAATTTTTATCACGACGCATAGTAAAACAAAAAGCAGACATGCCCGATCAAACTGAAATTTTAAGGTTACAAAAACAAAGTGAAGGTCTAAAAACAAATTTATACCTTTGGCCTGCTGGCTCGCTTATTTGGTATGTACCCCCTCAATTTATTCAAGAGTTTGGCATGCCCGCCTTCTATAATTTAAAAAAAGGTGAAAAGCCTGGTGATATTCTTAATAAAATACATCATGAAATAGATGTTTTAAAGCGTCGTAAAAATGAACTGACCTCGCGCATTGCCGAAAGTATTCAAGCTGAAATTGATTTTCAATTGCTCATTGCAAATAGTGCAGAAGAGTTAAAAATATTTATTGATAAATATACAGAAGAACATTTTCATCAGAAAAGTGATGCGCAAAAATTTGCAAAATATATTCTCGATCTCATTTTAATAAAGGAAGATCTCCCTTCCCTATCTAAACTTTGTCATTCCCTTGATATTTCTATAACGGAAACAAAACAAGAACAAAAATTAAGAGAAGAGAAAGAAGGACGCTTGCCTTTTCGCATTTATTTTGCATCCACGGGTGAATTTATTCGCGTTGCTAAATCTGCTGAAGATGGGGATAAAATGATCAAAATGATGCCCTCAAATCACACCTGGGTTCACGTTCTCACGGGAGAAGGAAGTCACGTCTGGCTGGAAAAACCCAAGGGAGGAAAAAAACCTTCTATTCAGGCTCTAAGAGAAGCCTCTATTTTAGCAGTGCATCATTCTAAGCATGGCCGCGCTCAAAGTGCAGAAATACAAATTGCCACTCGTGCCGACATAGAAAAGAAAAAAAATCTGGCACCAGGTAAAGTTATTGTGCGAAGATGTGAAACTATGTTAATTAAATATGAACAAAATGAACTTCAAAAATTAACTGCAGGTAACCCGTGAATCACGTTGAAAAAGAATTTTTTAATTCTCATATAAAACATTTAAAAGTTGCTATTGTGCATGATTGGATGTTCTCTCGCAGAGGTGGTGAACGTGTATTAGAACAAATATTAAATTTATTCCCCCAGTCCGATTTTTATTATTTGTTTGGCAACCCCAAAAAAGTTCTTAAATTAGAAAATAATCATAATTTTTATGGGTCTTTTTTATCTAAAGTACCAGGAATTGAGAAATTATATAAGCTTTTTTTACCTTTGCTGCCTACCGCTATAGAAAGTTTTGATTTATCAAATTACGATCTCATTATTTCAAGTAGCAGTTGTGTTGCCAAAGGAATTATCCCTCCACCCTTAGGCATTCATGTTTCTTATATTCATAGTCCTATGCGTTACGCATGGGATCAAGAACATCGTTACTTTACAAAAAAGCCACTTTTGTCGAGACCTATTGAAATTATAAGAAGATTTTTATTAAACCGACTCAGAATTTGGGATGTCACTTCCGCCATTCGTATTGATAAAATGATTGCAAATAGTTCTTTTGTTGCGAGAAGGTGTTCTCTTTATTATGGTAAAAATCCTGAAGTGATTCACCCGCCCGTTAATATCAAATACTTTAATAATAATTTAAATCCTCATTTAAACACAACTTCTATTCGTAAAGTATTACTATTTGGAGCATGGGTTCCTTATAAAAAAATGTTTGAAAGTTTAAAATTATTAGTTGAGAATAATATCCCTGTTATTGCAGCGGGGCAAGGCGCTGATTTAGAAAAAGCTTATGCCGAATTTCATAAGCAAGTTGAATTTTATATTAATCCCAATGATGAAGAAATTCCTGAAATTTATAAAAAAGCACATACGCTCTTGTTTCCAGCCATTGAAGATTTTGGCATAGTTCCCTTAGAGGCAACAGCAGCAGGATTGTGGGTTGTAGCTCCTAATAAAGGTGGAACCAAAGAAACCGTTGTCAATCAAGTCACAGGTTTTACCTTCGAAGAAAACTCACATCAGGACATGCTCTCAGCCGTAAAAAAATCACTCAACCGTGAAATTAATCCCCAAGATAGGCTTAATATGCTGGAACATGTAGAGAAATTTTCAACAGAAGTCTTCTTACAAAAATTTTCAATGGCTGTACTCGAATCTCTTCAAAACAAACAAAGGACTGATCACATATGATTCTGAGCCGTCATTCAGATACTTTAAATATTTTTAGAGCTGTTACCGATATAAGCTGTATTGTTCTGGCGTGGATCATTGCCTTCATTTTTAGATTTAATATAGAAATTGTTGCTGTCACACGAGGGCAAGACACGCTTTACAATTATTTAAGACTATTACCCTTACTTATTCTAAGTTATCTTTTTATTTTTTTATCCTCGGGTATTTATAAAAAAACCTTAGAAAAAAGAAGGATTTGGGAAGAAAATTTTCAACTTCTTAAAAATCATACTATATCTTTTTTTATATTTGTCACTCTTTCTTATTTTATATATGAACATCGCTATAGCCGTGTTACTTTAATTATATTCTTTTTTATAACTCCTTTTTTACTTTCATTTGGAAGAAGTCTAGTAAGAAAAGTTAATCGCTTTTATCTCAAACTCAAAAAGACGAAAAAGAAGGTCATCATTATTGGTACAGGCCCTAGCTCGAAAAGACTTGCGAAATCAATTCAAGATCATGCTGATTGGAATTTGCAATTGCTCTCTTGCCATTCTTTTTCCGAAATGAATGCCGTTGATATGTATTTAAAAAGCAGCAATGTAGATCTTGTATTTGTTGTTCCAAGCGCCAATGAAACTGCATCTGTGAATGATATATATATGCATTTAGACAAAAACTTATCTGATATTTTACTCATTCCTTATTTAGGTGAAAAAATATTTTTTGAACCTAATCCCATTCGATTTGAGGGCATTACCGCATTGGCATTAAATTCCTCGGGATTACAACATTATGGATTATTTTTAAAACGTCTTTTTGATATTTTATTCTCTACCACATTTATTATTTTATTTTCACCTATTTATTTCATTTGTGCCTTGATGGTTAAATTAAGTAGCCCTGGTCCTATATTTTTTAAACAAGAACGAATGGGTCTTGATGGCAAAAAATTTAATTGTATTAAATTCCGTGGAATGTATGTAAATGCAGAAGAAAAAAGCGGTCCCGTTTGGGCAAAAGCAAATGATGATCGCACTACGCGCATAGGAAAATGGTTACGCAAAACCAGTCTCGATGAAATTCCACAATTTTTTAACGTATTAAAAGGTGACATGAGCGTGGTAGGCCCTCGCCCTGAAAGACCCGTTTTTGTCGATAATTTTAAAGAGCAAATTCCTGGATATATGCTGCGTCATAAAGCAAAAGCAGGAATAACAGGTTGGGCACAAATTAATGGCTGGCGTGGGAATACGTCGCTCGAAAAACGCATTGAATGCGATTTATGGTACATTCAAAATTGGAACATATGGCTTGATTTTAAAATTGTGTTACTCACTCCCATTAAGGGACTCATTCATCCAAATGCTTATTAATTTCATTTCTTGGTATAAGTTTTAATTTCTGATAAGCTTATTACAAAACGCATTGTTTCCTTAATGCGCATTTGGAGTTAAAAATGAATTCCACACAGACCGCTCCACCAAATACAGCGCCATCACCTTCTGCAAAGAAATTATTTCAACTCAATGCAAAACCAGATGCAATGCAGGCTTCCATTCCTGCGCGAACACAAATATCTCCTGATATCGTAAAACTCTCCTATGAACAAATCTGTGAGTACTTAACGAAACTAGGCTATGCTGTAAAACCAACTCAAGAAGCCTATGAAGAATTAAAAAAATGCGCTGGATCAAATACAAAACAATTTGATTCCGAATTTATTTTATTAAAAGGGATTCCTTATTCTCCAGCAAAACCTGCTACAATTAAATGGTTAAATCCTCCGACAATGCCAAAGGATTTAATCCGTCCCAATGTTCCTTTTGGAATTATTAGGCAAGCCAGTGAAGCAGTACAAGCTAAAACAATTTTTGGTCAAGAAATTCCACATGTTCAAGAAAAACAAGAAAAAGAAGAAAAAAAAATTGTTACCATAACAACACATCCCAACTTTATCATCGATCAAAATGGTGAGATGAAATGTGAAAAAGGTGGACAAGCGTTAATTCTGCCCAATGGGAAAATTGATTTTGCCGATGTCTATACCGTGAAAGACGTACGCCCCGATCAAATCCAAAAAGTTACTTTTCCTTGCAGTGTCGTTGTCAAATGCGAACTGCAAGGAAACTTCACTTGGATCGTTGAAGGAGACTTGACCGTGGAACAGTTTTGGACAGCACAAGGAATCACAGTGCAAGGAAATGTAACTGCAAAAAGCGGAATTCAAACTAACAACTCCTCTGATGATTCCAAAGCCGTTCGCATTCAAGGAAACTTAGATGCAATTTTTATTCAATCAAGTTGTTTTATTGTTGAAGGTAACATAAAAGTTGAAAAAGGTATTCTTGCCTCTCGAATTACCACAAGCGGAAATTTAGAATGCTTAGGTGATCCAGGAAAAATTTCAGGCTCTGAAATAATTATGAATAAAGGAACTATTAATGCAAAAATTATTGGAAGCGAGAAAGACAAGCCTACTTATATTAAATATTTCGCCGAAGATAATGCGAATAATTCTACAGTAGCCACCCTAGCAGAAGGAACACGAATTCAAATTCGCAAAACGAATATTATTATTAAATTTGATCAACCATGGCCTCCTCCTAAATGATAGGTATAGTGTAATAAAATGCAGAAGTATCGTAACAGACAAAAGTCCTTCGCTCACAACAACTCTCAACAAAATACTCAAAAAAAATTTGATAAAGAAACTGTGACGGCATTTGCTTTATCCACAGATGGAAGAGCTATAGGCAGAAGCAATGATAATATTGTCGTATTTATTAAAGATTTACTCCCAGATGAAACTGCTAAAGTTGAAATAGTTTCTAAAAAATCTAACTATAAAAATGCCATCATTTCAAAAATTGAAACACCTTCTCCACATCGCGTTTCTCCTCCTTGTATTTATACAAGTCAATGCGGTGGTTGCCAATTACAGCATATTTCACAAAATATGCAAACAGAATTTAAAACAAAATGGTTTTTAGAAACTTTAAAAAGAATTGGTAAGTGGAATGATCGCTTCCTTAAAGAAGCAGAATCTCTTATTTCCATTATTTTTTTAAAGCGAGAATATTATAGAAGAAGAATTCGATTGCATTTTGATGGAAAAAACTTAGGATTTAAAGCTTCCAACTCAAATAATGTTACAAATATTGAACACTGCTTAATCACCTCCGAAAAAATAAACCAAAAAATAAAATTTGTTAAAGAGAATTTACTGAAATCATTTAAGGAAATTCAAGATAAAAAATTATCAAAACATATTGAATGTGAAATTGAAGTCACAGAAAGCGATGATGAAAAAGTCATTTTACATATCGCAAACTTTAATATGGATTCCCCAATTGAAAAAAATAACGTCATAAAAATGATTGAAAGAAATTTAGAAATTTCCAATGATCAAACAATTCATTTAAAACACCCTGAACTCCCACGCTTTAAAATTAAAAAACAAAGTTTTGTTCAGCCACATTTAGATTGTATAAAACTTTATTATCAGCATATTCAGGACAATATCGATCAATTTATTCAAAAATATTTTGCAAAATCTAATATTAAAATATTAGCTTGGGATTTATATTGTGGTGCCGGGGTGTTTACTTCACTCCCCTATTTTTCAGGCAAAAGAAACAATGTGGAAGTGGAATGTGTTGGTGTTGAAGGCATAAAAGAAGCTATTGATTCTCTCAATAGCAATCACAAAAATTTACCAATTCAAGGAATTGTAAAAGATGTTGAACAATTTATTGAAGAGCAATTCCAATTGAAACTTTCAAACCCCAATGAATTTAAGGGCGTGAACGTCGTTATTTTAGATCCTCCGCGAAGTGGTTGTGGCATTGCAATAATGCAAAAGATTGTTGAAATTTGTAATAAAAAAGCACTTATTACTTATTTAGCATGTGATCCCGCAAGTTTTGCAAGAGACACGCGCGTCCTTTTAGAAGGTGGATTTAAGTTAAAAAGCTTGTGTTTATTTGATTCTTTTGGCCATACCACGCATTATGAAGTCTTAGGCTGCTTTGAAAAAAGCAACTGAACAAAAAGGGAGCCTCACTTCATGAAAAACTCATTAAAGCAAATTTTTATCTGCACCTCATGCGGATCAGTACATCCCAAATGGTTAGGAAAATGCCCCGATTGCGATGCTTGGAATTCCATTCATGAAGAAACTGTGAGCAAATCCCAGCATCAAAACTACCAACAGGGGCAAAAAGCCGAGGTTGTCCCCTTACCTAAAATCCTTGAAAAAGAAGAAAAAAGAATTTTCTGTGGCGTCCCCGAACTCGATCGCGTTTTAGGAGGCGGCCTTGTCACAGGAAGTCTCGTTCTTTTGAGCGGTGACCCAGGTATTGGAAAATCAACTTTATTATTACAAGCTCTCAACGGATTAGCACAACGTGGATTTAAAGTTTTATATGCCAGCGGCGAAGAAAGCTGCACACAAATAAAATTACGTGCCGAAAGATTAGGCTCACTGAATATGAATATTTTAGTCACAAATGAAACGAATATTTTATCCATTTTAGAAGCCGCAAAACAAACACGCCCCCACGTTTTGGTAATCGACTCCATACAAACGGTTTATAATCCCGAATTACCTGGAAGTCCCGGCAACGTCAGTCAAATTCGCGAATGCGCCAACCTCATTATGCAAACAGCAAAAAGTCAAAATATTTCTACATTTGTTATTGGCCACGTTACAAAAGACGGAGCCATTGCGGGTCCTAAAGTTTTAGAACATTTGGTGGATACCGTCATGCACCTAGAAGGCGACACTTCCAGTGGCTATCGCATATTGCGTGCAAATAAAAATCGATTTGGTTCCACCGGAGAAATTGGTGTTTTTGCTATGCAGGGACATGGTCTCGTCGACATTCCCAATCCAAGCGCAGTATTTTTAGATGAAAATAAAAAGGATTGCGAAGGAGCTGCTATTTCGGTGAGCATGGAAGGAACACGCCCTATTTTAATTGAAGTTCAAGTTCTTGTTGGCAAGACATCTTTCGCTTCACCACGACGTCTCGCCACAGGTTTTGATACCAACCGCTTCACCATTCTATTAGCCGTTCTTGAAAAAAGGGCGGGTCTTTATTTATCTAATGTCGATGTCTACGCAAACGTAACAGGCGGTTTTAAAATTTATGAAACAGCAATTGATTTAGCAACAGCTGCGGCCGTGGCTTCTAGTTTATTTGGCAAACCTTTACCTTCTAAAACTGCGTTTTTTGGCGAAGTGGGACTCTCTGGCGAAGTCCGCATGGTGAGTCATGCTTTAACACGTATTCAAGAAGCTCAAAAATTAGGTTTTGAAAAAATATATATTCCCTTGCGCAATTATCAGATAGAAAAAGAACATATTATTAAATTAATTGAAAAACAAGAACGCCCTTTTTTCATTATTCCTATTGAAAATGTCAATGAAGTTGTGAGAATTGAACATTAAAAATTTTATTTTATAAAATTTTTAATTATGATTTCAATAAATATTTTTTATTAAGTATGAAAAATCCGAGAACAGAATAAAGCTTCTCAGATTTTTATTTAAAATATTTACAATTCAAAAATTTTTATGCCTATGAAATAAATTTATTTCTTGGCACCTGCGGCAACCTCACCCACAGAATCCATATCAATTTGAATTTTTACATCATTACCTACTGCGGCTTCTCCTGCAATTCCTGTCATCCCATTACCGTTCCACGTAATACCATAATCCTGCCTTACAATTTTAATAGAGGCAGAAGCACCAAGATGTTGCTTTTTATCAAGCGGATTCAGACCAGGGCCTGCAATATCTGTAATATCAAGAACAACTGTCTTGGTTACACCATGAATAGTCAGATCTCCTGTTACTTTCATTGCATTTTTACCATTAGGCTTTGCACTTTTTGAAACAAAGGTAATTTTTTGAAATTTTGCCACATCTAAAAAATCAGGAGATTTTACATGCTCATCTCTTTTTTCATTGCCCGTATCTAAAGAACTTGCGTCAATTTCAGCAACAACTTTTATTTTAGTTGGATTTTTCGGATCATATTCTATTGTTCCTGAAAACTTTTTAAATTCCCCTTTAACCGTATTTATTCCTAAATGCCGAACTCCAAATCCGACATTGGTATGAACAGGATCTAATTCATATTTTACGTTTTGCGCAAACGCGATTGAAGGTAACACAACAAATCCAATAAGAGCAGACGCCATTGCTTTAAATTTCATTATATCCTAACTCCTTGTTATAAAATAAGCTCACCTAAATTTAGGAAACAAAATTTGATAAAATTAAATATAAATTCTATCAATTATCTGAAATCAGCTAACCCTATCAACATGTATATCTATGCGAAACCTACAAAGTAACTAGAAACTTTCATTGACCTCCGATTTTGAAGTTTAAAAATAAACAAGGCCGAATATAACATTTTTAAAATAAAAACTACAAATATTCGAAGGTAACAAAAAAATTGAAATTGAAAATTTCAATTTGATGTTGTTTGGTTTTTTTATAAATTTTTAAAATTATTTTTTTATGATTATGTTTTATTCGCTATGATTTTAAAATTTTGTTAAAAGGAATGATTTTTTTAGATCTTGATATTTGGGTGTGATTTGAAATAAATCCTATAGTTGAAACTTTGACTAAAAGCGTATCAAAGCGTTTATTTCTTGCAAGCTTCAAGAACTAATTCGCTCTCCTTTAGGTATTTGAATTTGATTTATAAATTGAATTAAAAATTTTCATCTTTAATTCAATATTATTATCCAAAAAACTTTTAAAGTCATTGTATTTTAATAAATTTCCTTGCTTTTTAGACAATTCTTCTGAAATCTTAATTAAATTAACCAAATTATTACCAAATTCATCTTTTTTTTGTCTATCAAATTTTTCATACATTTGGTTATCAATTTTATACACTTTATACATAACAGAAGGAATTATATATTTCCTAGAAATACTTAATATCTTATTAAATAAACCTAAATTATCTTGATTGAGAATTAAATCTTTTGTATGTAAATAAGAAAGACTTTCGATATCAGGTAATATTAATAAACTTGAATAAATATCACTCATATAAACTTTTTCAGATAAAATAACTTTTACTCTATTTTGAAGCAATTCAGACAGTGTAATATAATTTACTTTTCTATCTAATCCCGTTTTATTAGATTTATCAGGATTTTCCTTCATTAATTTCGAATAAATATTTTTACTGAACTCAAGTATGTCATCCTTTCCTAGTATAAATACAAATAAGTTACTGTCGCTAGAAACTAAAGATAATTCATCATAAAAATTGGGGTTTTCAAATGCTAGGTGATCATCAATATACCCATAATCGCCCATAGTAACCTGATGCTCTAAAAACTGATTTATGTCATTTTCTTCAAATCCCTCTTCAGATGTATAGTATTCACCAGAGTTAAAAAAATGAAAATATTCTCCAAAATATTGACCTAAATTTTTTCCTGCAAATGCTTTATTTGCAAAAATAAACGAACAAAAAGTCATTATACAAATAATTTTCTTAAAATATATCAGTTTTTCTTTTAAAAACATGAGCCCCCCATAGAACATAATGGCCAAATCAAAACACTCATAGCTAATTGATGATCTTTAAATAGTCAATAATTAAAATAAAATTCACATAATAAACTATAAGTACTGGATATTTTATTGCTTTGACGATAAGATTATTAGATAAAAAAATATCAAATTATTAATACTAGAACATAAATTAAAAATTCAATACCTTAAATTATGAGATATGTACTCTAATATGTAATTTGATTTCATTATATCAAGATAATTATTTCCTTTTAAAAAGTATACTTTAGCACGTGAAAAATTTTTATTCTTATAAAATCCTTCATACACAGAAATATTTTGGCTCATATCAACGAAACCGCCTATAAATTCATCCGAACTAAGCGCAAATAAGTTCCAGCTTGAATTTATTGATTCAGCTGGCTGCGGAATGAAGTAATCAATTCCAAATTTTTTTTGACAATTTTCTTTTAAAACAGGAAATAATTCATAGGAATTCTCAAGTAAAAAGTATTTAAATGAAAATTCCATAGAATATTTAGAATTTTTCTTCGATTTATTCCAAATACTCCATGTACCACTAACTTCTACATATTCATCATTATCATCTTTTAGCCAATACCAATGCTTATATATATTTGTACAAATTATATAAGTTTTTTCTCTTGCGTATAACTTAATACAAAAAATTATATTAAGAATAAAAATTAAAATAATATAAAATTTTCTTTCCATATTTATCCCTTTATAATTGAGGATTTAATAATCTTTTAAATAATTTGTAATATTAAAAAATTTCGACAAAAATTGCAATTTTTAAGAGCATAACTTATGTGGTCATTACAATATAGAAAAAGAGATTATACATCTAGAAATTTTTTTCACAAATTTTTGTATTATTTTTTAAATGGGAAGTTATTAGATTTTTTAATAAAATATCAAGTAAAATTTTAAATTATATTTTATTAAATAAATTAAACATAAATAACCCATTAATTAAGAATTAATTGGCATATAAAAAACGATTTAACCTTAATTCACCTCTCATTTCAAAAAATAAAAATACTAAAATTAAATTATTTTATAAATTATATCTAGACACTAAAATTTTACTTGAAACGCTATCCGCTCCAATTAAATACATTTTATTATCACTAGTAAGAACAAAATCTAACCCATATTCCTTATTCTTACTTATATTGTCAATATAAATTCCATTTTCAGCAAATGATTGATCAAAAGTACCGTCTGGTTTAATTTTAATTAAAATAAGTTTAAATATATCGGGATTTGTACTATCCATAATAGCACCTGTCCCGTTCAAAGTTCCATCGGATAAAGTTTTTATTCTAAGTAAACCAAGTAAAGTATTACATATCAAAGAATTTTGAATATTTGATTTATAAGTTTTATCATATGCTCCTAAATTATTTAATTTTGAGATATAAGGACACTTTTCAGAATCAACAGCATAAATAAGAGAACCATTTGTTCCTTCTACAATATTAGAATCATAAGAATCATCATCTGAGCTAGCAGTTGTTAAAATTTCTGTAAAAACTCCATTTTTAGCAAATGCCGTATCTAAGGAACCATCTGCCTTATTTTTTACAATAATAACTTGATGATTATGAGACAAAGTAGAATATGAAATATTTGCTAATGAAGAGTCTTTTAAAATAATAAAATCAGAAATAGATGAATTTTTATGGGGTAATGAAATCGTATTGGTCACTCCGTTTTTCCCAAAAGAAATGTCGACAGCTCCATTTGCTAAAAATTTAATATAGTAGCCCATTAGTATATCGTAATTCCTACCATTATACGCTGCAACTTGTATAATAAAATTATCATTAGCTAGTTTTTTAATCTGAAGTGAGTCTATATACATATATTGATCTTGATTTAAAGAATAAGTGATAGTTCCTTGAGTTCCAAATGAAGTATCAATTTCCCCGGAAGCTTTATATTTTACTAAATATAAAGGAGATCTATTGTAAGCGTAGGCAAGTATTGTAGAATTGTCGCTAAGCATAATAGACTGCATACCCTTAATTTCTAAATTCGCATCGCCTAATTTTGCTAAAATTTTAATTATACTTGCTTGCGGATTATTCGGATCTAATTTTCCTAAATTAAAATTAAAAACTTTTTTATCTATATATGTATTTGATATACTTAGCTCATTATTTGAATTTAATATAATGCGAGCATCAAAGACGACTAAAGTTGGAATATCGATACTAAAAAACCCATTATTACCAAATGAAGTATCCAAACCAAAAGAGTATTTTTTATCTAAATTTGCATTTAAATTTTTATATACATAAGAAGAAAGCAAATTATTTGTTAAATGATTTTCAAAAATCATGACCCATGAATTGTTGGCATATTGAATAAAGTTATTCATTACGCCATAAACAAAATTTGTACAATCAAATACAGTTTTATTATCTACAGTAGCAGCTTTATAAATTGTATCGACAATATTCCAATTAGAAGAAATAGGTGTATTCAACGAGCTACTTAAAATCATTTTACAAGAGGTAAAACCATTTGCAGTACCATATAAAGTAAGAGTAGGACTTGAGCCATTGATGGAAGCTAAACCAAATAAATTTAAATTATTGAGGACGGGAACGGAAACTCCTGAAACAGAAACAGTAACAGGATTTGCTTGTATTATATTTATTGGAATATTTTCGGCATCGGCTTGTAATGTTGCATATTGAATATTAATTTGTGTTCCATCGGCATTGGCAGCAATATAATATTGATTATTATTAGAATCAACATAAGCCAATGCTTTCGTATTTGGTGATATTATCGTAGGTGAAATTGTAAAATTTAACATACTCGAATTTACAGAGTTAAATACAACCCCGCCGATGGTAATTTCTTTTAACGAAATTTGACAAGATTTCCCTTTGACAAGATCAAAAGTATTTTTTTGATTTGAAATCATAATATCATTTTGATTTAAATTTGTTCCATCGGGATAAACAGAATTACATTGCATATTTATTTTCATTTGCGTAAAAGAACTATCCGAATTTAATTTATTATTTTGAGTGGATTTTGTTCCATTAATAACGGCTACCTTTACTTCTTTATAAGTCATACTTTCTATTGAATTATTTCCTCTAATAAATTCAGTTTTTTTATTGCAACTTATTGCAAAAACAAATGCTAATAAAACAAATCCTATTTTTTTAATTAATTCAATCATTAATCACCCTTTTAATTTAAAGAATATAGTATAAAAAATAAATTCATAACTCAAAAAGTAAAATATACTTTAATAATAAAATCTGTCTTTCATTTTAAATAAAAAAATCAAAATACCAAATTAAAAATTATATTAAATTTATAATTTATACTTAGAAACTAATAATTTATTTGAAATAAAATCCATTCCAATGACATATATTTTATTATCATTTGTAAATTCAAAGTCAAACCCATATTCATTTTTGTTCACAATATTATCAAAATAAATACCATTTTCTGCGAACGCTTGATCAAAATTTCCATCTGGTTTTATTTTAGCTACCATAACGCTCATTTTATTAATTTTAACTGCTCCTCCAACACCATAGAGAGTGCCATCAGATAAAGATTTTATTGAGAAAAAATAATAATTATCGTCATCGCATATATATGAATTTTGAATATTTGTTTTATATGCCGCATCATACGATCCTAATTTATTTAATTTTGATATATAAGCACATTTATCTGAATTAATAAAATAAAAAAGAGAAGAATTCGGACCCTCTGCTATATCAGTTGAATAAAATTTGTTGTCAACCGACATAGGAAGTGTTAAATTTTCTGTATAAATCCCATTATTAGCAAACGAAGTATCTATGGAACCATCGGCTTTAGTTTTTGTGATAATCAGCTGATTTTTATTGAGATTTGTATAAGAAATATTTGCCAAAGAAGAATCTTTTAATATAATAAAATTATTAATCATTGAGTTTGCAAAGGGCAATACAATAGTTTTTGCAATACCACTTGAACCAAATGTACTGTCTACGTTTCCATTTGCTAAAAATTTTATATAAAATCCTTTTAATGTAGAATCTATTGCTCCATTGTATGAACCTATTTGTACTATAAAATTATCATTTGCCATTTTTTTCATATTCAATGTAAGTATATATTGCTTATCCAAGGGATATGTAACAGTTCCCTGAATTCCAAATGAAGTATCTATTTCTCCGGAAGCTTTATATTTTACTAAATACAATGCAGGGAAATAGTACGCATAAGCGATTATTGTAGAATTATCACTAAGAGTAATATGAGTCATGACATTCATATCGTAATTTTGAATTCCTAACTGTGTCACATTTTTAATAGAACTTGATTGAGGATTGCTGAGATCTAATTTTCCAAACTCAAAAGTACCTTTTTTTCCAACACTATATATAGCAGAAATGATAGGTTCATTATTTGAATTTAATGTTATAGTATTATTCATCATCCCTGAAGTGGGAAAATCTTTACTAAAAAATCCATTATTCCCAAATGAAGTGTCTAAACTAAATGAATATTTTTTATCTAAATTAGTATTTAAATTTTTATAAGCATAAGAAGAAAGCAAATTGTTTGTTAAATGATTTTCGTAAATCATGGCCCATGAATTGTTTGCATATTGAACAAAGTTATTTACCATGCCATAGACAAAATTTGTGCAATCAAATACATTTTTATTATCTACAGTGGCTGCCTTATAAATTGTATCTACAATACTCCAATTAGCAGAAATGGGAGTTGTCAGCGAGCTACTTAAAATAATTTTGCAAGAGGTAAAACCATTTGCAGAGCCATATAATGTAAGAGTAGGACTTGAACCATTAATGGAAGCTAAACCAAATAAATTTAAATTGCTGAGGACAGGAACAGAAACTCCGGAAACAGCAACAGTAACAGGATTTGATTGTATTATATTTTTTGGAATATTTTCGGCATCAGCTTGTAATGTTGCATACTGAATATTAATTTGTGTTCCATCGGCATTGGCAGCAATATAATATTGATTATTATTAGAATCAACATAAGCCAATGCGCTCGAATTTGGTGACATTATTGTAGGTGAAATTGTTAAATTTAACATATTTGAATTTACAGAGCTAAATATAACCCCGCCGATTATAATTTCCTTTAAGAAAATTTGACACGTTTTACCTTTGACAAGATCAAAAGTATTTGTTGTACTTAAAACCACAATATCAGTTTGAGTTAAATTTGTTCCATCAGGATAAACGGAATTGCATTGCATGTTTATTTTCATTTGTGTATATGAATTATTATCAGCCATTTTGTTACTTTGAATCAATTTTGTTCCATTTATAACTGCAACATTGACTTCTTTAAAAATTATATTTCCTATAGAATTATTACCAGCGGTTATCTCAATATTTTTATTACATCCTATGATAAGTAACAACATACACACAATAATGGATATTCTTTTATTTAAAGAATACACTTCAATATCCTTTCTATTTTTAAAAAATCATCCATAAAATTTCAATAAATAGTACACAATTAAAATAATTTACTATAGTGCCAATATTTTGGTTATTATTATTTCTTATTTTTTGTAGAAATATTTTTTGAAATTAAATAAATAAAACTTAATTTTGAATTTAGTAATATCAGATAAATGTCCACATAAGACATTTTATCATGAAGTGAAAGAGCTGAAAAATTCTTCCCTTTCTTTGATGAGTTTTCCTCTTCCGCAACTCTTATTCCCACAGAAATGCCCTGTTCTGTAGCTATAAATCATAGCCTCAAAAAGAAAAAAGCCCAATTTGACGTTTTTCTTCTGAAATTATCAAAACTTATCGTCTCCAACCTGTTTTCTTCGCTGTTCCGCTCATTATTCTTAGCCCCAATGAGCTCAAGATGTCCCTCATCCTGATGTGCGTAAGAGCTACAGCAACACATAATTATATTATTGCTGATAATTATGAACTGATTGGCGAAACTCAATCCAATGTCATTGTAATTTCTACAATTCTTAGCTTTGCCACCATAAATTTACTGATATATTTCCTACCTTTATAGTTGATAAATGATAGACATCAAGAATATTTTGAAATAGCGTACCTGCCATTACGTATTCCTCTTGCTTAGAACAGAGCGCCTCTTAGGGGAGGGTACTTATTCTATTTTCATAAATTTCTGCATTTGGTGTATTATGACGACTTCTCACGACCCTTTTAAAAATGAAATTGCTAAAATTGTTTATCAAGAATTAATGAATATAAGCCAAAATTTCAGTATAGCTTTTTCTTTAAAAGAACATGAAATTTACAATTTACTCACAGTTCCACCCGATTTTTCCCTGGGTCAAGCCGCATTACCTTGCTTTCCCTTTGCAAAATCATTTAAACAAGCGCCAAATAAAATTGCTTCTGAACTTGCAGAAAAATTAAATAAACAAAATAAATTGCTTATTTCTAAAGTGAATTGTGTTAACGCCTATTTAAATTTCTATTGTGACTTTAATGAACTCGCAAAAAATATTTCACAAAATATAAATTCAAAGGAATTTTTTAATAGAAAATTATTAGAAGATTCTGAAAAAGATAAAATTGTTGTTGAATATTCTCAACCTAATACACATAAAGCTATGCACGTGGGACACCTTCGTTGTTTGGTTTTAGGTGATGCTGTGTGTAATTTGCTAGAATATGCAGGAAATAAAATTGTACGTGCCACTTATCCCGGTGATGTAGGCAATCACGTGGCTAAAATTATTTGGTACCTTACACATCCTACAAATAAACAATTTCCCGCAACAGATAAAACCCGTTGGCTGGGTCAGATGTATGCCGAAGCGGACGAAGCCTTTAAAGCGCTTAAAGGAACAGCAAATGAAGTTGAAGTTAAAAAAGATATTTCTGAAATATTAAGACAATTAAATAATTCTTCTGGCAAATATTATGAACTCTGGAAAGAAACACGGGAATGGAGCCTAGAGGAATTAAGAAGAATATATTCCTGGCTTAATTCGCATTTTGATGTTTGGTATTTTGAAAGCGAATGCGAAGCCCCTTCAAAAGAAATTGTCAAAAAGAAATATGAAGAAGGATTTTTTGTAAAAGACAATGGCGCTATTGGTATTGATTTAAGTCAGTGGAAATTAGGTTTCGCTATGTTTTTAAAATCTGACGGCAATGGTCTTTATTTAACTAAAGATATTGACCTTATTATGCGTAAATTTTCCGATCCCGAAGTCACAAAATCAATTTATATTGTGGACTCCAGACAAAAATTGCATTTTCAGCAATTGTTTAAAACAGCAGAACTTATGGGTTATCCTCAAGCCGCGAAATCGGTTCACTTGTCCTATGAAACAGTAAATACAGAAGACGGGAAACCCTTTAGCTCAAGACAATTAAATGGTTTGCAATTAACAGACTTGCGCTACAAAATGGAAGAAAAAGTAACAAAAGATTACTTAGAACGTTACCGCGGCCAATGGACAGATTCCGATATTGAACTCACCGCTAAAAATATCACAATAGGCGCTTTAAAATATGGAATGCTACGCGTAGATAACACCACACAAATTAATTTTTCTCTTGAAGAATGGTTAAAATTAGATGGGGATACAGGTCCTTACTTGCAGTATGTGCATGCCCGCTGCTGCAGTATTCTTGAGAAAATTGGTAGCCCAAAACAAAATTCGGAATTTAAAGTAACAGAGCAATACGAACAAGAATTGATCTTCTTAATTTCACGCTTTAACGATTTTGCATTACAAGGTGCTGTACAAAATAGACCTTCTTTAATTGCAAATTACTTATATGATTTAGCAAAGAGTTTTAATCGCTTTTATGAAAATTGCTCTATTAAAAATGCCGAAGAAAACATTAGAGAAACTCGTCTATGTTTAGTAGAATGCACAAAAGAAATTATTTTTGAAGGATTAAAATTATTAGGTATTCCTGCACCTCATAAAATGTAAAAGTAAGTTAACATGTTTTCTTACTTTTACAGAATAAAATAACAAATTTTTTATCAAAAGAACACTCAATAAAAATTCATTCATTTTAATAATTTACTAATTTTTGTCGTAATATCTTAAATATCTAAACAAAAAAAATCTTAATAAATAAATTGAATTAATTAGTATATAATGCATCTTAATTTTATTTATTTCATTGATATATTTTTAAGAATATTATATTTATTACTATAGTTACCCATGATTGGTAATGGCTACAAAACAATTATAAGGAGTGTCATATGAAAATTTCTTTAAATATTCTTGCTGTCTTAAGTATAAGTACAATTTCGTACACTTCACCCATATATGCCAATTACACACCAATTCAACAAGAAATAATCAATAAACTTCCTCCCCATGTCTCTGTAAATAAGGGCTGGCAAACCTCTTACAATGATTATGTTGAACAAAGATCACCAGCTATACCATGGTTAGGAATTCCTGAAAAAGTTATTTATTCCGATTATCACTCTAAGCAAGATTATATTTATATCAGTAATACCTCTTTCGTAAGTTCAATTACCTCTGACAGTATATGCCCAGATGATCGTTGTGGCAGAGTTGTCGTTACTTTTTCCTGCCAGCGAAATTATAAGGATTATGGTGGATCAAAAAATCTGAACACTTGGGCACCAAAGACGCAGGAAGATCAAATTGAACACTTCCCTGATGGAAATATTACCTTTTATTATGAAGTGACAAATGGGGGATTTAATCCACAAATATTAAATATTATTAAAGCCCCGATGACCATTCCAAGCGGCGCAATAATCCCTGGTCCTGTAGGAGTGGGGCAAAATGAGTGTGTTGAAAGTATTTTAAATCAAAGGATATTGCCGCTCGATGGAAAACCTATTTAAAATTATATTAAGAATATAATTTAAGTTTTTTTGCCTGATTTCTTTGTTATTTCATAGTAATCGGGCACTTTTATTTTACCATCAATAATTTCGGATCGTATTTTATTTATTTTACGCATTTCAAAACCACTAATTAAGGAACGATTGTATTTATCAAATGCCCAATCTATACCACCATTGCGTAAGTCATATTGTTTTATTTCTGCTGTAAATTTTTTTTCAACCAAATCTTTAATAGCCATATAAACAGCGATGTCAACATGTTTCACCATACTGGTAAGAACAATTCCGGGAGCCATGCCATTTTGATTTGAATCCACCCCAATAGCAAAATGCTTTTTCTCTTTTACATTTATTTTATTTAATTGTGTCGCAGCATCAAACACACCTAACCCAGATGGTCCCGCTACTTGAAATATAATATCAACCCCATTGTTATATTGCGACAAAGCAATTTCTTTTGCTTTAGAAGGATTGTTCCATGCCTCCGGTGTTGTGCCAATGATACTTTGTCTTACTTCAATTTTTGGGGAAACATGTTTGGCACCGGCTTCAAATGCGAGAGCAAAACGTTTCATCATGGGAATGTCCATACCACCAATCATCCCTATTTTTTTGGATTTTGATTTCATGGCAGCAATACTACCTATTAAAAAAGCACCTTCATCTTCACGAAACAAAGCGGAACGCACATTATTTTTGGATGAAATAACCTGATTATCAATGGCTAAATATTTTTTGTCAGGATATTTTTCTGCTAAAGCTTTAACGTAACTTGAAGGATTAAATCCTACAGATATAATTAAGTTACAAGTTTTATCGACTGAAAAAGTGCGTAAAAAATGTTGAATTTGTTCATCGGAACGCGTTTCTAAAAATTTACTATCGTCTGATATTTTTAAGCTTTCTTTTGCCTGTTGAAAGCCTTCAACAGCAGATTGATTAAATGATTTATCTTCTTTCCCGCCTCTGTCTAAAACCATGCAAATACGTTCCGCAGAATAAGCAGGAAAATAAAGTAACAAACTCGTGATAGATATTATTTTTAATTTCATATAGCTTTCACACACATATTGAACTCCTTTTTTCCAAATAAAAACCCAAAGGGAAACCTTTGGGTTTACAAATCATATTGGAATAGAGAAATTATACTACGGGAACATTCCAATTTTCCAAAACCGATTTCACAGTGCTTAAGAACTTACCACTATCTGAACCATCGATCACGCGGTGATCGAAAGAAAGAACACAATAGCACATGGTGCGAATAGCAATGGCATCATTGATCACAACAGGTTTCTTTTGCATAGCTCCTATGCCAAAAATAGCAACCTGAGGTTGATTAATAATAGGTTGCCCAATGACCGTACCAAATCCACCGTAATTGCTAATTGAAAACGTACCACCACGAACATCTTCTGGGGCTAATTTTTTATTACGCGCTTTTTCAGCTAAGTTATTGAGTTCACGGCCTAAGCCTACAAAACTGCGCTCACTGGAGTTTTTAATTACAGGAACGATAAGACCCCAATCGAGTGCCACAGCACATCCGAGGTTGATGTCCTTTTTGTAAAGAATGGCATCACCATCAATGCTCGCATTGACGACAGGAACAGCCTTAATTGCTTCAATAACTGCATGTAAAAAGAAAGGCATAAATGTTAACTTAAAGCCATGAACAGCTTCGAATTTATCCTTGAATTTAGCACGCACATCAACAATTTTTTGCAGATCAATTTCAATAACAGATGTCACATGTGGACTTGTGCGCTTGCTCATAACCATATGATCAGCGATTTTTTTACGCATGCCTGTCATAGGAACACGGCTGACGCGAACGCCATCGACAATGCCTTCAGCACCGCCGCCCGTTGCTTTCATATGCTCAGAGGACGATTTCGCCGCAGGAGAAACGACCGCTGCTGCTGCCGAAGCCACAAGAGGAGAAACGGATTTTCCCGTTTCTAGAGCAGCAAGTACGTCATTTTTTACAATTTTATTGCCTTCTCCCGAACCTTGAACTTTGGAGAGATCGACAGAGTGTTCTTCTGCCATTTTGCGTGCCAAAGGACTTGCCAGCACTCTCGAAGAAGAATCCGAACTAGATGATGCAGATGCTACCTCGGCAGATACTGATGCAGGCGCAGGAGCTGCTGGTTTTTCAGCAGGCGCTTGAGCCACAGATCCTGGTGCGGCCGCGTCATCGATAACAGCAACAACTGTATTTACACTTACAGTCTCACCTTCTTTAGCAAAAATTTGAACGAGCACACCGCTTACAGGTGAGGGAATTTCGGTATCAACTTTGTCTGTGGAAATTTCAAATAAAATTTCCTCACGTTGAACTTTATCACCTAGTTTTTTATGCCAGCGGGTCAATGTGCCTTCTTGAATCGATTCACCCATTTGTGGCATAAGTACATTTTGAGTTGCCATATTTC
Organism: Silvanigrella aquatica; assembly: GCF_001907975.1. Taxonomy (NCBI): domain Bacteria; kingdom Pseudomonadati; phylum Bdellovibrionota; class Oligoflexia; order Silvanigrellales; family Silvanigrellaceae; genus Silvanigrella; species Silvanigrella aquatica. The sequence continues at coordinate 1,499,604 of NZ_CP017834.1, read as the reverse complement.
ACGTATCCTTTTTTAGTCTCACAGAGTTCTAAGTTAACATATCACATGTTAATTGGATGACCCATTACTGCATGTGCTGCTTCTTTGATGATTTCTGAAACAGTAGGATGCGGGTGAATGGTGTGTGCAAGATCTTCTATAGTCATTTCAAGATTGTTACCTAAAGCAAATTCCGCGATCATCTCACTTGCCTTAGTATTTACAATATGAACACCAAGAACTTCACCGTATTTAGGATCGATAAGTATTTTAACAAATCCGTCGGCAATGTCATCTATGCGCGCTTTTGCAATGGCGGTAAATGGGAACTTAGCGGATTTATAATTACGTCCTGCTTTTTTAAGTTGATTTTCAGTATAACCAATACTTGCAATTTCTGGATAAGTATAAATAGCAGCAGGGTTTGTTAAATAATTTATCGGATGGCGTTTTTTACCTGCGATAATATCAACAGCATAAAGTGCTTCTGAAGAACCTGTATGCGCAAGTTGTGGCGTAGGAATAACGTCTCCAACAGCATAAATTCCAGGAATATTTGTTTGGTATGTCTTGAGATCAACATCAATAAATCCACGATCATTGAGTTTAATGCCTACTTTTTCGAGTCCAATATTTTCAACATTGGGAGCACGACCTACACTTAATAAAACTTTTTCAAAAACACGGGGGGAGTTTTCGCCTTCAAGAACAACTTCAACTTTGTTACCTTTAGCGGTGACAGATTTTGTTTTTACACTTGTTAAAACTTCGCAATTTTGTTTTTTGAGAGCTTTTGTAAGTTCAGCAGCGGTTTCATGATCTTCTGTTGGACAAATTTGATCAGCCATTTCAATAATTGTTACTTTAGAGCCATAACGTCCGTAAGCTGAAGCAAATTCACAACCAATCACACCACCACCAAGTACGGCCATGGTTTCAGGGACTTTATCCCATGCCCAAATTTCCTCAGAGGTCACAATGCTTTTGCCGTCCACTTTGATGTGGGGCAAATGACGTGCGCGACTTCCCGTAGCAACAAGAATATTTTTACAAGTGTAAGTTGTTTTTTTTCCATCACTTGTTACGTCAACTTGTCCTTTTCCAGAGATTGAACCAAAACCGCGAATTATTTCAACTTTATTTTTTTTCATTAAAAAGCTAACACCGTTCGTCATGGTTTTCACAATTTCATCACGGCGTTTGTTAACTTGAGGAAAATCGAGTTCAGGATTGTCTGATCCCGCGATTTTCACACCATAACTTGCAAATTTTTTCGCTTTATCGAGCATTAATGCCGATTGAAGCATAGATTTAGCAGGAATACATCCTACATTTAAACAAGTACCGCCAAGTGTTGGGTCTTTCTCTATTAAAGCAACTTTCATCCCGAGCTGGCTTGCATAAATTGCACCTTCATAACCAGCCGGGCCGCTTCCAATAACAATGAGATCGAAATTTGTAGACATTAAAAATTATCCTCCCGTGACATTAATTTTAAAAATATCCTAAAAGAGACTTGGAATCACCCGCTGTTTGTATGTAGTCTTGCCCTTCGTAAAACGCAACCTTGGGAAAGGGAAAACTCCCCATGCGCGAGATTAAGCTACCAAAACAAGATTTTATATTGTCTCTCTCTGAAAAGAAAACCCCCCTTAGGGTAGATTTTGTTTGTTCAGGATTGAAAAACTCAGACTTACCTTCTTCTGCGGCTCCTGAGTTTGCCCTTGTAGGAAGAAGTAATGTTGGAAAAAGCTCGTTATTAAACTACCTTGCAGGTCAAAAGCAACTTGCCCGCGTGAGCAATACACCCGGAAGGACGCAGACAATTAACCTCTTTTCAGCCGAAAAAGGAGAATTTTTTCTTGTTGATTTGCCAGGTTATGGTTATGCAGAATCTTCCCACGCCACACAAGCCCACTGGGAAACCGGCATGCAGAAGTTTTTTGAAGAGCGTGAAGGATTATTTGCCATTTTCATATTAATTGACATCAGACGCGATGTCCAACCTGAGGATGAAGCTCTTTCCAGATGGCTTCAAGGACTTGGCTTAAAAGTCATTGCCATTCAAACAAAATGTGACAAAATTCATAAAAGTAAGTGGCATGGTATAAGAGAAATTCATGCTAAAAAACTTGCTTTACACCCCAGTCAAATAATCACCACAAGCTCTGATAAAAAAATAGGCTTAGCAGAAATCCTGCGAATGATGTCGGGATTACTTGACTCTTTAGATAAAGATTTAGAGGATTTGGAAAATGACTCCGAAGATCCCCGATAACTATACAGGCAAATTCATTTATCATTTAGGAGAAGATCTTCTTCATAAAATTGATGAAGTCATAAAAGAAAAACCAAAATTAAATTATAATAAAGCTGGATATTTAGAACCCGAAAGTCGCGATGAATTGCTTAAATTCCACCCTGAAGTGGTTTTATTTTGTCCGCAAATTCCTCCCAATACAGGAACTGTAGCACGAATGTGCGCCGCTTTTTCTTGTACTCTGCATTTAATTGAACCCATGGGTTTTGAAATTACGGAAAAAGCCCTGAGGCGCGCTGGCCTTGATTATTGGGAACATGTTAATGTTTATCTGCATAAAAATTGGGAAAGTTTTTTACAAACACGCCCTGAGCGAAGAATGATTTTTATAGAAACAGGGGGTCATCAAGCCCCCCTAGATTTTGATTTTGAACCAGGAGATTTGCTTGTTTTTGGCGCTGAAACATTTGGAATTCCTTTAGAAGTCATGGAAAAAGAAATTCAAAAAAACCGCGCTCACAAAGTAACAATTCCCATGTTCAACCGCGGAGTTCGAAGTTTAAATTTATCTAATACTGTTTCTATTGCTATGTATGTTGCCATTGCAAAACTTCAGAAAAAATAAATATTAAATAAAATAATATTTAATCTCCGATTTCAACATTAAATAAACCGACCTTGCCATCAGAATAAAACAGACGAACCTGCCATAACCCAGGCATAAAAAGCTGCATATTACTGATATTTAGACAGCCAAAACCAATTCCCGATCCTGCTTGGCTTTGCAAATTAGAGGGAATATTTCCTTTTGCCACTGTAGGAGGCTGACTGCCATGTCCCATATCGGGCATATAAAGATCAACTTTTTCAATCTTAGCAACTTGCTCTGCGCAAACTAATGCCGTTGCCATATTTTTTGAATCTGGCTTTGCATTAAATTGAAGCATGCCAAGATATTTGGAAGGATCTACGGAATCTTGATGGGTGACTTTTCCTGTCGCCTTATCATAATCACCCGTCTTCATAGAATACTCAAAATCTACTGGCTTTTCTTGCTTTTTTATAGATATAAAAATAGCACCAATAATTAAAACAAAAATACCGAAAATTAATATAATTTTTGGAAATTTTGACATCATTTCCCCCTGAGAAAGTTAAAAGATAAAAAATTCATCCCCCTCTATGTAACCAGCAAAACTGAAAAAGGAAAGCCTTACGGAAAAATGATACCGCAACAATTTATTGCTGCAAATCACTTTAAAAATAACTTTAATAACTTGGTAATCATGAAAATCTAAGCTAATTAAAAATGAGTCAACGATAATGTTGACCTAGAACTGAGATTTTTCAAGGTTATGTCAATAAAAAATTTATATAAAAATGTAATTCAAGTCTTTTTATGTCATGGACTTCCTGATGAAAATAAGGCGAAAATGACTTGGCTCATACGTCTTCGCTGGATGGCTATAACCGCGCAATTTATTGCGCTGTATTTTGCCTTGAAAATGGAGTGGATCCATCCACCTTATGTTTCTTTATATATTATAACAATCTGTAATCTCGGAATTTTAAATATATGCTCTCAATATTTATCTAATAAATTTTCAAATATATCAGATTATATTATTCTCTTTCAACTACTCTGTGATTTAAGTGCTATCACATTTTTACTCCTTTTGACAGGAGGAGTGTGGAATCCTTTTGTTCAAATCATATTTTTAAATGTTTCCTTAGGAGCTTTGCTTTTAAAAGGAAAAATGGCATTTTTATTTTATTTATTTACTATTTCTTGTGTCTTATTTTTGCATTCACCCTCATTAATTCCTCCTGCTATTTCCACATTTCCTATGACAAGTCAAATTCTTTTACCAGCACAAATTATTGTTTGTTCGGCAATATTTGTGTTTACTCATTGGCTTTCCTATTCGCTTCGCTTACAGAAAAAATTCTCGGACAGGCTACAAAATGAAAAAAATCGCATTGATAAATTAAGAGCATTAGGAGCCTTATCAGCAGGATTTTCTCATGAATTTGCAACACCTTTAAACACAATTAAACTGAGAGTATCACGTTTTACAAGAAAAAATAATTTTGAAGATAATGAAGATATAAAAACTATTTTAAAAGCAATTCAGCAATGTGAAAATGCAATTAAAAAAATGAATTACAGCAATTTAACAGATCAAGATAATTATTTTGAAGAGAAAAATATTAATGACTTAATACATAAAATTTTAGAAAGCTGGCAAACAAATGAGCGCAGGGTCTCATTAAATATTGATGAAAAAGCAAAAAAAATTGTTTGCTCTATTCCGGTTCTTGCTTTCACAAAAGCATTTATTGATATTTTAGACAATGCTGAACAAGCAAATGCCATGAAAAGCTTTAATGACAATAAAATGAGTGTTTATTTAAATTTGGAAAATTCATTTCTTTCCTTATCAGTTGAAGATCAAGGCTTAGGATGGCCAGATATTGTTAAAAAGTATGCAGGAGAACCTTTTGTCACAACAAAAGAAGGAGGAGTTGGTTTAGGTTTATACAACGGATTTACCTTTGCCTCAGCCGTCGGAGGACAGTTGCTGTTGAGTCATAATAAATACGGCGGTGCCACGGCTCAATTTCTAATTCCCGTTTTCAAAAAAGGCAATTTGTATGAATAAAAAAAATATAGTAATTCTTGAAGATAATGAAGACCTCCGATCTTCTTTAGCAATTGAATTTGAAGACAGAGGATATGAAGTCATTGCAATTGAATGCATGTCAAAAATTCCAAAAATAAATGTAGACTATGCCATTGTAGATTTAAGACTTAAAAATGACAACGGCATAAACTGTGTTGAATTGATTCATGAATATTCTCCAAAATGCCGCATCGTCATGCTGACAGGCTACCCCAGCCTTGCAACTGCAGTTAAAGCAATTAAAAAAGGAGCTATTAATTATTTAACAAAACCTGTAAACATAAATCAATTAGAGCAAGCTCTTTTTAACGAAGAATTAACAGAAAATTTAACTCAAGAAAAAAAACAACAAGAGTTTACCCCACTCACACCTAGCCTGGCAAGACATGAAAGAGAATATATTGAATATATATTAGAAGAATGCGGTGGTAATATTACGAATGCAGCAAAAAAACTGGGGCTTCACAGACAAAGTCTGCAAAGAAAATTAAAAAAATATCCACCTCGAAATTAATTTCAAATGGATATGAATGTGACTTTTATTTTTTAAAATTAATCGTGTGAAACATGATCTTTTGAAACACTAAAAATTAAAGCAACAACAGCAACTAAAATCATATAAAACGCAGGTGATACTTTAGAACCCGTTTGATCAATTAAAGTCGTTGCGATGAGTGGGGTAAAACCACCAAATACACCAAAAGCTAAATTATAGCTTAATGATGCACCAGAATATCTAATTTTTGCTGGAAAAGACTCTGCTAATAAAACAATACCTGAAGCCGTTGCCGCTGCTGTGGAAATAGAGACAATGAAGTAGCAAAAATAAATTGATGCAAAATTATTTTCACTGAAAAGATAAAATATGGGATAGGTAAATATAATAAAAGATAAGCAAGAAGCATTTAATATCTTACGAGATCCAATTCTATCACATAATTTTCCAAAAGCGATAATTAAAAAGGAATAAATTAACACAGCAATAGAATTCACTTCAAGAATATCTTTGGATTGATAACCAAAATATGTCTTAAAATAATTTGGTAAATAAAGTAAGAATAAAGTAATAGAAACCGCCATAACCCAAATAGCAGAAGCTGTTTGTAAAACTGTAAATTTATGCTTTTTAATGACAACCGCAAAAGGCAATTTGATATTTTCTTTTTTCATCTTCTTAAAAACAGGTGTTTCTCTTAAATATCTTCTTAAATAAACACCAATTAAGCCAAGAACACCACCAACTAGAAAAGGAACTCGCCAGCCCCAATCCATTAAAGTCTCTTCTGAAAAAAACCTTGTTGTTAGGTACCCAGCTGAAGAACCCAAAAATATCCCAAAAATAATACCGCAGAATAAAATTCCACAAGCAAAAGCACGACGTGATTTATGTGCATGTTCATAAATAAAAGTCACTGAGCAAGGAATTTCTCCCCCTATAGCTAGACCTTGGGCACAACGGCAAATAAAAAGTAATACAGAAGATATAATTCCTGCTTGCGCATAAGTAGGTAATAAACCAATTATAAATGTGGGAGCAGCCATTAAAAATACAGTCAATGCAAATGAATTTTTTCGCCCATTTTTATCACCAAAGTGACTAAAAACTAAGCCACCAATGACGCGTGCTAAATAACCACTTGCAAATACAGAATAAGTCAAAATAAGACCCGCTAATTGCGATGATGTATCAAAAAACAACTTAGACATAATTGTTGCAAAGTAAACATAAACCACAAAATCATAAAACTCTAAGGAACCACCCAAGGCAGAAATAGTAAAGGTTTTAAATTCTTCACGTGAAAGTGGTGTTTTTGAGGACATCCCGAACTCCAAATAAAAGAGGACTCATTTAAGTCATTAAAAATATTTAAAATTTTAATAATCAGAAGCAAATCTGAAATTAAAATGGCTTAATCAGACTTCACTCATATCGTAACTTATAAGTAATTATTTAGTTTTAAGTAACATTTTAGTAACTTAAGATAACCATTTGAAACTTAATAATTTATATATAAAATTATGAAATATAACAATTTCATAATTTTACTTATTTTAAGTATTAAATGAAATTTACTATGAACTCAATCGTGGACAGTGTGATTTTTATACATGCTGAATACCAATGCAACAGCAGATACCAAAATCATATAAATGGCAGGTGAAGATTTTGAACCTGTTTGCTGAATTAAAGTTGTTGCAATCAGTGGAGTGAATCCTCCAAATATTCCAAAAGCAAGATTGTAACTTAAAGACGAACCTGAGTATCTAATTTTTGTTGGAAATGATTCTGCCAATAAAAGCATAGCTGCCGCCGTTGATGCCGCTGTAGCAACACAAATAATGACATAACACAAATAAATTGATGTAAAATTATTTTCACTGAATGATAAAAAAATAGGATATGACGAAAATATAAAAATAAAAAGTGAGAAATTTAATATTTTTTTAGCACCAAATTTATCACATAATAATCCAAATATAATTATGAAAAATGCGAATAATAAAACAGCAACAGAATTGATAGCAAGAATATCTTCAGATTTAAAATTATAATATGTTTTAAAATAATTTGGCAAATACAGCAAATATAAAGTAACAGCCACTGCGACGACCCAAATTGCTGACGCCGTTTGTAATAAAGAAAATTTATATTCTTTTAAAACAAGATTCACAGGAATTTTAATATTTTCCTTTTTCATTTGTTTGAAAACAGGTGTCTCTTTTAAAAATTTACGTAAATAAACACCAATGAGTCCGAGCAAACCACCCACCAAAAAGGGAATGCGCCATCCCCATTGATAAAGAGTTTCTTGGGACATAAATTTAGTTAATAAAAATCCAGCCATAGAACCTAAAAATATGCCAATAATAATTCCCGAAAATAATAAACCGCAAGCAAAACCTCTTCGCGATTTGTGAGCATGTTCATAAATAAATGTGAGAGAACAAGGAATTTCTCCCCCTATGGCAAGCCCCTGTGCAAAACGACAAAGAAACAGCAAAATAGATGCTAATATTCCTACCTGAGAATAAGTAGGGAGCAAGCCGATAACAAATGTGGGGGCTGCCATTAAAAATACTGTGAGTGCAAAAGAATTTTTTCTGCCATTTTTATCACCAAAATGACTAAAAATAAGCCCTCCCAATATACGAGCCAAGTAGCCACTGGCAAAAACAGAATAGGTTAAAATTAAACTTGCCAGAGGTGAACTATTATCAAAAAAAAGTGTCGACATTATGGTCGCAAAATAAACATAGACCACGAAATCATAAAATTCGAGGGCACCCCCTAAGGCAGAAATACTAAAAGTTTTAATTTCATTACGTGTTAAAGGTTTATTACTCTGAGTTGTCTGCTTTCGATTCATTTTATCAATATCCGTTAAATGTTGATCGCAAAAAATATTCCTAAACTTCCGCTTCGCTCACAGGTACATTTTCAAATTCATCCACTTCTTCCACAAGCATGCGATTGCGTGCATCTAAAGGTTCTCTTAATAATATGCGTTGCAAACGCTTGGCTTCAGCGGCAATAGCAGGATCAAATTCACCCAAACGGCCGCAACTTTGTAAGAAGGTAGAGAAACGAAAAAGCACATTCATACAATCACCGGCGGAAAAGTATTTTGAAGAGTGATCTTCAACTAAATCTTCCCATTGTGTCCGTGGATTTAACCAATGCCTTACAATAGAAGCGGCACCTAAATTAAATTCTCTAAATACAGTTATAGTTTCTTCAGATTCTTCTCTTCTTTTTGGCTTTAATTCATCGTATAATTCGGGAAAAAGAGAGTTAGGATAATATTTATCAATAAGAGTAGGAATATTTAAATCATTTAAAAATTCCATATCGGCATGATTATCAGGAATTTCTTTAAAATGCGCCGCACCAAATGCCGCCATAGCTTGCAAATAATCAAAAAAAGTATCTTTATTTAAATAGCCTTGGGCAAGCCAATTGGCAATAAGTAAACCACCTGCTTGCGGAAAGTGTCTTGCTAATTGACCCATTTTTGTAGGAACAGATCCTTCCAGGGCACCTACTTCTTGCAAATGCTGAATAATTTTATTTAGCATACTGGTATTTGCAGTTGTCATCATCGAGTGGCAATGTTTTTTTGCAGGGCAATGGTTACAAGCCACATCAGATCGCTTTTTACCTTTGTGAAATTCCTGGAAGGTATTTGGAATATCTTGACAGGCAATTTTATCTATTCCTACTTTTTGATATAAAGTAGCAGAAAGAAGGTCATGATCGGCAACAAAAACTTGCGAAGAATCGCGTGATCTCATAAAAAATGATTTTTGGTAAAAGCTTGATAAATAAGCAATACTTTGATGCTGCCCCAAAATACCAATAACAGTTGTGGGGTCGAATTTAAGAGAACTACGACAAGGTTCTCTGTCTTTAGGTCTTTGCGAAGCATAGCGACCCGCATGAAACCACAACGAAAACCCCTGCTTATCGTGACCACGACGCCCCGCTCGTCCCAGCATTTGCATAACTTCGGTATTGGAATAAAGAGTTTCGCCACCTTCACTAGGTCGTGATTCATCGGAAATAAAGGCACTGCGTACTGCGAAATTTACTCCAAGACTTATTCCCATAGTTCCTGAACATACACGCAGCAATCCTTCTTTTAATAAAGATTCAATTGCAACACGGCCGGGAGGAATCATCCCGCTGTGATGATAAGCTACGCCATAACGTGTCACAAGTTTTTGTAATTCAGCAGGTACATATTCAAAACCAGATAATGTTTTTAATCTTTCTCTTAATTTGTCAGCTTCTTTGCCTTCATAATCTTTTTTGAAATGTTTTGCAAAGCTGAGAGCAATTCCTTCAACATCTCCTCGTCTGCCAGCATAAATAACAATAGGACCCATATTCAGATCAAGAGCAGAGACAATGGGTTGCACAAAAGAATTATAGACATCTCGACCACGAAATCTTCTATTTTCTCGGCGTTGCATTTTGCATAACTTTGATAAATGCATATAATCATCAGATTTTAATTTGAGATCTTCTGCAAAAATCCAACCATATTTGGTATAAATAACATGGACTAAAGGAACAGGACGCTTTGTTACTTTTACAACTTCTGTTTCCTTACCCGTTAAACTTTCAATCCAGGAAGCAAACTCGTCACTATTTGGAACACTTGCTGAAAGTAACACGAGCTGGCTGCCTTTAGGCGTTAGAATAAGTGACTCTTCCCAAGCACTGCCACGACTTTCATCTTGTAAAAAATGATACTCATCATAAACTACAACCCGGCGATTCATGTTTGGCTCAATACCCAGCAAACTGTTACGGTAAGTTTCAAGAGTGGCAAGCATAATAGGAGCATTTAAATTTTCTTTAAAATCTCCTGTATTAATACCAACATTATCACGTCCATATTTTTCACTAAATTCACGATATTTATCGTTACTTAAGCTTTTTACAGGACTGGTATAAATAAGCTTGCCGCCTTCTTTCATACGATATTCTAATAAAGCTTCAATTACGCGTGTTTTACCAGCAGATGTTGGAGCATCAACTATAACATGTTTACCAGCTAATAAAGCTTGCAGCGCATTGTATTGCCACTCATCAAGTAAAAGACCACCCGGAGTTTTAAGTTGACTTTTTATTTCATTTTCTTGATTTATTTTACTTAAACTTGGTTTAGAACTTTGAATTTCTAAATGAGAATTTTTTTCTTTATATTTTGCTAACGCAAATCCTCTGGTAGGAACATATTCTTGTTCAATAACTTGTTCTGGTTTTATTTCAACTTTATTTTTATCAATATATTCTTTTTTATTTCTAATATAAGATTTATTAGGCTGAAATTTTGGTTGAAATGTATTTGATTCTTCAGATTTATGAGCATTTAAATGATTATTTTTTTCTCCATGATGCGTTGTAGCTAAACCCATTTCCGCAGCACTCAGTTCACCTAAAACTAAAGAGTTGATTTTCTTTTTAGCTTGTTCCGCATATTTTTGCAGATTTTCTGCGCCAAATTTTGTTTCTAAGTAAGAATCAAAGGCATGGAGGGGATCTTTAAAAGTACGCGGCTCCCATTTGTCATTGCGAAATTTTTTTTTCCGATCGAATTTACCTTGTTCCGCATGATTTTCTTTATTGGGATTTCGATCTCCCTGTGAAGAATTTTTTTTGGGATTTTGCGATCTTTTAAAACTCTCCCTACCATTGGCAACGTTTTCCATAGACTCCTTACGAGAGTGACTTTTTTTCTTCAAATGCTCCTCCAAACAATACGACGCAGCAACTGCTCAGTGGGGATCATACCTTAAAGTATAAAAAAAAGCCCCAATGAAAATGAAGTTCAAGAGGCTTTTTAAATTTTTTTAAATTTAAAGACTATATGATGCTATCAAATTTGCAGAAATTTCATTAAACTTTTCTGAACTATTTAATATTGTCATGTAGTGTTGTTGCCATGTCGCGCCCAAACCAACAGCCCAGTTTTTATCTAGGGAGTAACTTGCAGCAACAGTTCCTCCATAAATAAAATGAGCATGCCCTGTATTATCTGAACTAGAAGTATATGAACCTGAACTTATATCACTAGTTTGTCTAGTATAAATACCATAGCCAAAATTGGCTAAAGCATATATCGAAACATCATCTATAGGAAGAAATTTATAACCCGCATGAGCTGTTGATGACAAAGACGAGATTCCAAACTTAATTTGAGAACCTCCATCAGATTTAAATGTCACATCGGCATAGGTATAATTTAACCCAAGACCTAAAACCGGAGAACCAAAAGAGGAAGGATAAATGGAATACAATGCGGCGGCATTCATATTTAATCCATTCATATTGTAGTTTGAAGGGAGTTTATTTCCATCAATCTGAAAATCACTATAGTTTGTATATCCTATGCCACCCAAAACATCTATATTATTTTTATATTCATTTTTATTTGTAAGACTTTCTTCAGCAAATGCTGAATTTGAAAGCAAAGCAACTGATAGCAAACTTAAGTATTTATTTATTTTCATTATCTACCCCCAAAGTAAATTTATTTATTAAAAAAACAAAAACAAGAAATCTTGTAGTTTAAAAAATAAAAATACACAAATAATTTATTAAATTTTATTTTGATACAAAAAACCACTACTGTTTTGCGATGGTTGAGATTTTAAAAATAATATTTTTAGAGGCTGTATGTGGCGGTAAGATTTGCAGACATTTCGTTAAAATGGGTCATATGCGAAGCTTGAACATCGATAGAATTTTGAAATTTGATATTGTGTTTATTGAACGTAAATCCTAAACCAAGTCCTACATTTTGCACCACTTCGTATGTCGCCATTAAAGTAATACCGTATAAATAATGATTTTTAATGGTTAAATCTCTAGTTAAATTTAAATTGGTATCAGCAATATTTGCAATGGCTTAAAATTATTAATTTAAACCCATATATACTTAAATGTATAAATGACAATTTATTAATTGAATTTAAAAATTTTTTATTTATTTATAAAATAATAAATTATTTGTTTTATGGTTCTATAATATTTCAACAACCAAAGCAATTCCCTCACCACCGCCAATGCAAAGTGTTGCTAAACCATATTTCTTTTTTTGGTACATGAGAGCGTGAATTAAAGTTGTCAATATGCGAGCCCCACTTGCTCCAATAGGATGCCCTAAAGCACAGGCACCACCTTGAATATTAACTTTAGCATGAGGTATTTCAAGTTTTTTCATAGCAGCTAAAGTAACAACAGCAAAGGCTTCATTTATTTCAAATAGATCAATATCTTTAATAGATAAATTTGCTTTTTTTAAGACCTTTTCAATTGCCGCCACAGGAGCCGTGGTAAACCACTTGGGATCTTGTGCATGCCCTGCCCAACTGACAATTTTAGCTAAGGGTTTTATTTTATGATTTTGAATGGCATCTTCAGATGCCAGTAATAAAGCAGCTGCACCATCATTAATTTTAGAAGCATTAGCGGCTGTAATAGAACCGTCTTTTTCAAAGGCAGGTTTTAAATTGCCAATTTTAGACAAATCCGATGCCATGGGTTCTTCATCTGTATCCACTACAGTTGTTACTTTAAAGTTTGTCACCGTAACAGGACAAATTTCATTTTTAAACATTCCCGTTTCAATTGCCTTACGTGCCCTTGTATAACTTTCAACAGCAAAAGAGTCTTGTTCGGTGCGAGTAAATTGATATTCCTTCGCACAAGATTCCGCACAGCTACCCATATGTAAATTATTGTAAGGATCCCACAGGCCGTCTAAAATCATAGAATCTACGATTTCTTTATGCCCCATGCGCATCCCTTCTCGTGCTTGAGGAAGAAGATAAGGAGCGTTGCTCATACTTTCCTGTCCTCCTGCAATTACCAAATGTGCGTCACCTACCAATATGGATTGAGCTCCCAAAATCACAGATTTCAATCCACTGCCACAGACTTTTCCTACTGTCAGAGCCTGAGCTGAGTGCGGTAATTCAGCATATAAAGCAGCTTGCCGCGCAGGAGCTTGCCCTACTCCTGCGGTAAGAACCTCACCCATGATGATTTCATCTATAAGATCCTTATTTACCTGAGATGCCTCCATAACAGCTTTTACAGCTGTGGCTCCTAATTTTGCGGCAGATACATTTTTTAAAGCACCTTGAAAACGTCCAATAGGGGTTCTTTTAGCAGCGACAATATAAACATTTTTCATACTAAATTCCTTTATTTATGAAGAATAGCCAATTGCAAAATGTGATTAAATTCTGTTTGTGAAACAGGTAAAATGGAAAGTCTCTGCCCCTTTCTTAAAAGGAGCATTTCTTTTAAGGGCTCATATTCGCGTAACTCTGCTAAAGAAACAAATCGGTGAAGTTTTTTGGGTTTTCCTACGGTAACAGCATACCATCTTGGATTTTCAGGAGTTGCTTTGGGATCGTAATATTCTGATTTCGGATTAAGTGCTGTTAAATCGGGTTTAGCTGCTTCCACCACTTCGGCAAGACCTGCAATTCCAGAAGGTTGGGCATTGGAATGATAAAATAATATTTTATCTCCCACCTTCATTTCCTGCATCATGAAATTGCGTGCTTGATAATTGCGCACGCCATCCCATTGTTCACATTGTCCTAATCGTTGTTCTAAATCAGAAAATGAAAAGACGTCCGGCTCTGTTTTCATTAACCAAAACCGGGAGGGCAAATAGTCTATGAGAGGTTTTTGCATAAATTACTTTTTTAAGTTTCCTATAGCTGAACTTGCAAACTTAGTCATATTTTTTAAATTTGCAACATTTTGAATTCGGTTTTCAGCAAATCGCTTTGCCGCTTCATGGGTAGAAACCCCTTGCTTATCCGATTCATTAAAAATGGAATCTAAAGTATTTGCAATACGAGCAACCTCATTTTCTACTTTTTCAGGATCATAGCCCGTAATTTCGTTAGCAACGTTAATTAAACCTCCGGCATTGATCACATAATCAGGTGCATAAAGGATTTTCATATCCTTCAACATCTTTGAATGTTTGTCTTCATCTTCAAGCTGGTTATTCGCACAACCTGCCACTATTTTTGCCTTTAAAATTTGAATATTATTTGAATTTAATGTTGCTCCGCGGGCACAAGGTGCATAAAGATCAACATCGAGGGAATAAAAATCTTTTTCAGCAACAATAGTTGCATTATATAAAGAATGAATCTCTTTTAGTTTCTTATCATCAATATCTGTAACAAATAATTTTACCCCTTTTTCATAAAGCATTTTACACAAATGCTTCCCTACAGAACCAACGCCTTGTAAGGATATTTTTACCCCATTTAAATCACGTTTTCCAAGGCGATGATTTACCGCTTCTTGTATCCCATAAAATATTCCTTTAGCTGTCATGATGCTAGGGTCGCCACTTCCTCCTAAACCAGTTGAAACTCCTGTTACATAACGTGTTTCAAGGCGAATATGATCCATATTTGTTACGTTGGTATTCATATCTTCAGCTGTGATATAACGCCCCCCCAAAGAATCTATAAAGCGACCAAAAGCACGAAACATCTGCTCTGTTTTTTGTTTCGGATCAGCAATGATAACGGCCTTTCCTCCCCCCAAAGACAAACCAGCACAGGCTGCCTTATAGGTCATACCACGGCTCAAGCGCAGAACATCAGTTAAGGCATCATCCTCATTTTCATAGGGGAGGAGACGAGTGCCCCCTAAAGAGGGACCCAGAGTCGTATCATGAATGGCAATGATGGCTCTTAATTTGGAAGCGGGATCATGACAAACTACAACCTGCTCATGCCCCAACGATTCTATACGAGAAAATAGCTTCATCCTGTGCTCCTCTAAAAGGGATTGCTCTCTCCAAAAAATATAAAAATCACGACTTTCAAAAACTTAACGCTAAGTCATGAGAATTTTGAATCTGCTACAATTGTTTTTTAACATCACAATACTTACCAAAATATTTAAAAATTACAAGGAACCTACCGAATACTTAGGCGAAGTCACCAAAGACTCCATAGGATTCTCTTGAAGTGTCGGATATATTTAAATTAAATTTATGGCGTTTTTGAGATGTTGTTTTTATGTATCTTTTGTGATATTATATATATTGTGACAAATAAGCTGCGAGGTGCTCATGAAGTTCATATCAAACGGCACTAGCTTGCTCCCCACTAGCCCTGGACCGGTCTAACCTAAAAGTCGACTGACTTGTCCAAGGAATGTTGGTCAAGCAGTGAAAAAGTAAAATTCAATTTAATAAAAATTAAAAATTGAATGCAGATATAAAAAATATCTGTACAAAGTTAGGTCTAAATATATACAGGTGCTGTCATGTTATCGGCTATTGAAAAACTAAAAAATCAAAAATTTGTAATTGTAATTGCTGTTGCTATATCTATGTTTGTAGATGCTATGAATTATGGTATTGTTGTTCCTTTATTACCTATATTTTCTGATAAGATTTTAAATCTATCCAATTACGAAACAAATTTATTCGTGGCAACATATGCCATTGGTTTATTGATATGCGTTCCTTTTGTTAACTTAATATCCAAACATATTGGAAATAAAAATGCATTGATAACAGGTGGTATCTTACTGATATTATCTTCGGTTATTTTTCCATTTGGAAATTCCTATGAATTTTTACTCTTTGCCCGCTTTTTACAAGGTGCTTCTGCTGCAATCACATGGACTTGTGGATTGAGCTTAGTTGCACAGAGTGTGCATCCGCAACATCGCTCTACGGCCTTGGCAACGGCTATGGTGGGGGTTTCTGTAGGACACTTAATTGGAGCTCCCTTTGCGGGATTCTTATACCAATTAGGAGGCATTGAGTACCCCTTTTTAGGAGTTGCTCTCTTTGGAGTTATTAGCTTAGTCCTTATTATTATCTTGCCAAATGAAAACGAAATTTTTAAAGAAAAAAGATCGTATAAAAATATTGATTTTATCCTTCACACAGCACAAAGTAACAGATTGTTAGCATTATCAGGAATTGTTTTGCTTGAGTCTTTTATGCTATCCTTTTTAGAACCTAATTTATCTATTTATGCATCAAGAAATCTAAATGCATCAAGTGAAACAATTGGTCTTTTATTTGGTATCCAGGTTTTAGCTTTAGGAATTTTTTCACCTATAGCAGGAAAAATTGCAGATAAATATGGTAAAATAAAAATCATCCCTTTTGGAATTTTTGGCAGTGGTGTTATCTTTATACTAATGTCTTATATGCAAAATTTAACCGCATATTTTATACTCATGGCTGTTTTGGGTGCCGCTTGTGCCTTTTCAGTGAGCCCTGTGCTTTCTGCCTTTGCAGATGAAATTGACAAAACTGAAATGAAGGGACTTTACCATATAGCCTATGGTTTTCTAAATCTTATTTATTCCTTAGGTATGATAACAGGCCCTGGTTTTAGTGGTATTATGAATAATTCATATGCTAACCACACATCATATGCCTTTATAGGTATCATTTTAATTGCAGCTGTTCCTTTGTTTATTCTTTATGCTCACCCAAAGAAACAGGCTTCTGGCAGTCCTCAACTCTCTGCCATAAATCCTCCTCATCTTTCGGAGAAGAAGACAGACAAACCTCAAGATTTTTCAGCATTGTCTTAAGCGTTCCTCCCGAGTTTTTAAAAGCAATTTCAAGGGGTTCTTGCTTTGCTTCATAAATAGAATATCCTAATATAACAGCATTATTTATTTTACCATTTTGAAATGAATTTTCGTATGAAGTTCCTATTTCAACTCCATTCATAAATGCCTTATATTCAGCCGCAATTTTATTAAATTTTATTTCTCTTTCTGCTAAAAATATTTGTTCATTTTTAAACTCACGATTTTCTTTTGCATTTTCATAAAACTGATTTAATTCGATTTTTATTTTAACTAAATACTCTTGAAATTTTTTCTGTGCTACTAAATTTTTTTGATATTCTTCAACATATTTTTTTGAATCCTGATTTAATTCAGGGTGTAAATCTAAATATTGTTTAGTGGCTTTTTTAGCAATAAAATCGGCTAAATTCTCATTAAATGAATAATAGTTTGGAATATAAAGCGTTCTATGCAAAGACTCATGAATCAGAGTTTCAATAAATTGAGGCATGGTATAATGATCGAGCATGGACGAATAAAGAGGATCGGGAAAATAACCTAATAAAGAAAATGCGGATACACCACCAACTAAAGTATCATAATTCTCTTTTAAGAGCTTTTCCCTTTCTTTTAAAGCACTTTCTTTATTAAAAAAACCAAGATAGGGCTGACTTCCAACAATGGGAAACCACCACGTTTTTAAATTAAGAGATCGTTTATCTGCGGCTTGTACAATCCATGTTACGTAAGGATCTTTTAAAGGAACATACTTTTGATAACTTTTGCCGGGTGTTAATCCAATTTCAGACTTTGCATATTCAAGAACAGGTTGCACAACCTTTAATTTATCAAGTCTTTCTTGTGGTTCTTGGTTTTTTTGTATGACTTCATCAATGGGTTTTTGATTTACAAATAAATTAATTTGCCCTACTCCTTGCTCAAGAGTATAACAACCGGTAAATAAAAATGAGGTCAATAATATATTACAAAATTTCAATTTAATCTCCCAAAATTTCTTTCACTATAGTTTATATTAATCATAAATTTTTATTTATAATGAATTCGCAATTTGACTTTGCAAATCTTGCTGAATCATTTTATCAGGATATCTTGTGACCCGAATCACATCCACTGTATTTATTTTTTCTTTTCCAAGTTCAATTTCAGCAATACTTTCTTTATCTCCTACTGATTTTACTTTTAATATGCCAATAGGTTTTTCTGGTGGCGAAAAAGGATATTTTTGAATAAATGTTACAAATTTATCGCCTTCCGAAATACCAAAATTTTTTCCTAAATTGATTGTCACTTCATTTTTATTCTTTTTCACCACATTCCCTTCCACGGGCAAACTCGAAACCAAACTGGAGTACATTTTAGCAGAAATTTTTTCGGCTTCTTCTGGTACCACAGGAAGAACTCTTTCCATTATAATTTTTCCAGTTTTATCAAATACTTTTCCTGCAAGGGAAAAGCCCTTACCCTCTTCAGATTCAACATATTGAATCTGAAGCAGCATATCTAAATCCTCTGAAAAAATTGAATTTTTCCAACCTGTTGTTGCCATTTCTAAGGGGGAAACGCCGATTTTATTTGACATGCGCACAATGTCATCGGGAATGATGCCCCGCATAAGTGGCTCATTCATAAATCGGGAAAAAAACTCTCTTCTCACCCTTCTCCAGACCGCATTGGTTTGTAATTGAGAATTCAAAGAAGGTTCAATCAAACCTACAGAGGGTTTATAGGGCAAAAGACTTGAAACATAAAGCGTCGGAATTTGATTGACGAAAGTATGAAGTTCAAGACATTTTTTTAAAACTTTAAAGTCGATAACATTAGGAAAAGCATTTTTTTGTTCCAAAGATAAAATAACTTTCTCATCTAAAGCTTTATTAGTTGTAACAAAACCTGTCATCCCCGCAATATCAACGCGAAGAGAGTTTGATTTTAACTCGGTTTTATCCATTCCTCTTCCCACACCATAAGCATAACTTTGCAAAATAAAATCGGTACTTTTTCCTTCTAATAAATCGATGCGTAAATTTTGTTTTCCACTACCTGGAGTCAAAGGCCTCACCTGAGTTAAGAAAGAGGCTTTTTTAATAATAAGAGTATCGGAACGACTTTGATGGGGCATACTAAAGGAAAGGATTCCTTTAGAATCTGTTACGCCAATATATGAAATATATTGAGTAGCATTTCGTCCTGAAAATACATGGACATTGTCCTGTGGTTTTCCTTGAAAAAAGACTTCAAGAGTTAAATTGTCTTCAAAAAGAACATTTTTATTTTCGGTTATGGTAATCAAAGAAGACTTGGGGGGACTTTTACTTTGCAGGGAATCAGGAAGGAATGATTTTTCTAATAATGTGGGAGTTGCCAAATGAAATGCAAATTTATTATTTTCAATATTTTTTTCAGGCGGCAAATTAGATTCAATTTGACCAATAGAAATACTTTGGCTTAAAGGATCATCTGGAAAGTCTAACAAAGCACCTGAATTTTGCTCACCTATTTGGTTTTCCATGTTAGATTTTGATTTTACTCTAAGTTTTGCTTGAAATTTTTCTAAATTCATTTTTAAGCTTAATTCATGATCCTGCCACCATTGTGGATTTTTAGTATATTTAATACTAGGAAAATAAATATTTTCTAAGTCCATATTTTGTGCCGTAATTTTAATACTCTGGATCTTATAAAAATTTAAATTCCATTTTACTTTACCATACCGATCTGTTTTTTGTTCACCTATCTTTATCCAGTTTTTATTAGAATTTTCAAATGAAAATAATGTAACTAACGTGTTTGCAACAGGTTGTCCCTGATGCTCTACAGAAACAGATAACGAGCCCGTATTGATATAGTTACAACCTATAAGCATGAAAATTAAAAAAAGAACGAAGAGATGCCGCATGAAAAACCTTCAAATATAAAATAATAATTATACTTCTATATCTTTTATATTTTATTTTTATGAATTCATTACGGCTGATAAAATTTTGGCGAAGAGTGAAAATTTGTATTAGGGAATAGGACTAAGCTACCTGTTGATTTCTATTTTTCTCACGTTCTTCACGCAATGTTTTTAAAGTATTTTCAATTAATTCTAAGGATTTTTCACGACTTATTTTAAATTTATCAGCAAGAATTACCGATATAAAACAGATAACTCCAATTATAGCAAAATCGTATCCGTTTTGAATGACGCCTAAGCCATTGCCATAGGAACCCAGAAAAGAAACAGCTCCAAATGAGAGCATGTAAAATAAGAGCCATGTAAATGCCTTCGCATCTAATGAAAACTCACCGTTATTTCTTTTTAAAGAAAATAAAGCAATAAAACCAATAGCAATGATAATACTTAGCTTCCACATAATTTCCCAACCGCACCAGAATAACAACATACTGCTGATATAAAACGCAACCATGGAAATAATTTTATAAGAATAAACTTTAAAGGGTCTTTGTAAATCTGGGAAATCTTTACGCATAATAAATAAAGTAACTGGAATAACAGCATTACATAAACAAATAGCGGCCGCATAAAAAGCAGCCATTTCTTGCCAGTTTTCTAAAAATAAATAAAGAACTAAGGAAACAGCAAAACTCACGATGAGTCCTAAAACAGGAACACGACTTTGTGAAAGTTTTTGAAAAAATTTAGGCATATGACCTGTTTTACTCATACAATAGGAAGCGCGCGCAGAAGCCGCCATAAAGACAATCCCGCTTCCAAAAGGAGAAATAAGAGCATCGGAATAAAGAATCATGCCAAACCATGCCAAACCAATGATAGTGGCAAGACCCGCAAAAGGACCCGCCTCTCCTGCAAAACTTAAATTTTCCCAACCTTGTGCTAGAGATTCAGGAGGAAGTGCCAATATAAAAGCAATTTGTAATGAGCAATAAATAACCATACAAATCAGCATGGAACCAATAATAGCAATAGGAATACTTTTTTGTGGATTTTTTGTTTCACCAGCTAAAGCAACTCCAGGTTGAAACCCATTATAGGCAAGAATAATTCCACCAACAGAGAGAGAGGCAAAAAGACCATGCATACCTTGTGGTGCAAATCCATGTGATGTTAAATTTTCAAAATGATGTGATTTATAAAAAAACAATACGATAAGTAAACAAGGAATTAATATTTTCCAGATTGTAATGTAAAAACTTGTTTTAGACATTATTTTTGCACTTGCCACATTAACTAATAATAATACAGCAGTTAACATAACAGCAACAGTATATCCAGAACCTGTTAATTTATCTTTTTCCATCAAATGTGGAAAAAAATTAGCTCCATACTGAATAACAGCTAAAACCTCAATGGGGACAATAACGATAAAGGCAAGCCAGGAAATCCATCCCAACATAAAAGAAACAGCCGTACCATGGGTAAATAAAGGGAAAATACTCATACCGCCCGAAACAGGAAACATGGTAGACAATTCAGAAAAACAAAGTGCAATAATAATAATAGCAGCAGCACCTATGAGCCAGGCAAGAATGGCAGAAGGGCCTGCCATTTTAGACGCGTAAAGTGAGCCAAACAACCAACCTGAACCAATGGTTGCGCTCACAGAGGCAAAGAGGATGCCTGATGTTGATATACCGCGTTTTAATTCCATTTAAATTCCTCTCCCAAAAAACTGTTGAATTTGAACAATACAGTATAAGGAGAAGATTGAAAATTAAACTTTTCGTTTTTATTCATTCATATAAAAAAAATTAAAAATAACAGAATGTTAATTCATATATAATAATATGTTTTCTTTGCATTTTATCTATAAAATATGTTTCTTTAAAAAAACAGGGGTTTAAAGCTTTCAGGACTGGCGAGCTTCACTGCGCTCTCAAAGGAAAGAGGCACATTATTTTCGAGTAAAGATCCTTCCGGAATATATTCAAATAAGTCCGCATAACTCTTGCTTTCTGTATCACTGACGCGGCGCATTACATGCCACGGCCGTAATTCATGAGTCCCTTCTAATCCCATAGCTTCGATAATTTCAACCATACTTTTTATTGTTTCAATTTGAAAATGAGCAACTCTTTTTCGTTTATCTTTGACAACCAAACCATTCATCAATGTGGGATCTTGTGTTGCCACACCTGTGGGACATTCATTTGAATTGCATTTTAAGGCCTGAATACAACCTAACGCCATCATCATCCCGCGTGCGGAATAAACTAAATCGGCCCCCAAAGCCATAAGCTTTATCATTTCAAATCCAGTTGTTACCTTACCTGAAGACATAATACGGATCCTTTTCCGCAAGCCAAACCCCACGAGGCTGTTATGAACAAACATAAGAGCATCGATACCGGGAGTCCCTACGGAGTTGGTAAACTCAAGGGGAGCGGCACCCGTCCCGCCTTCGGCGCCGTCGACTGATATGTAATCTGGTGTAATATTTGTCAGTTTCATCGCCTTACACATTGCGATAAACTCCCATTTATTGCCAAGACACATTTTAATTCCAATGGGTTTTCCACCCGATAATTTTCTTAATTTACCAATAAAATACATCATTTCCGTAGGAGTGGAAAAAACGGAATGGGAAGGAGGAGAAATCACATCTTTACCAAGAGGAACACCACGAATCGCTGCAATTTCTGGAGTCACTTTTTTTGATGGCAAAATGCCTCCATGACCTGGCTTTGCTCCTTGAGAAAGTTTTATTTCGATCATTTTAACCTGAGGAGTATGTGCGGCTTTCTTAACAAACTCTAATTCATTAAAAGAGCCATCCAAATTACGACAACCAAAATAGCCTGTTCCAATTTGCCAAATAATGTCGCCCCCATTTTCCAAATGATAGGGTGTTAAACCTCCTTCGCCGGTATTATGGGCAAACCCACCATCTTTTGCCCCCCCATTGAGAGCAAGAACCGCATTTTTACTTAAAGAACCATAACTCATTGCAGAAATATTTAATAAATTTGCACTATATGGCTGTAAACAATCCGTTCCTCCAATCATGACCCGTAAATTATGATGATTCAATTGAGTTGGCCGTAGAGAGTGATTGACCCATTCATAACCTACTTGATAGACATTCTTTTTTGTTCCAAAAGGCACTGAATCGCGCACTCCCTTAGCTCTTTGGTAAACAACAGAACGCTGTTCTCTATTGAAGGGCACTCCATCCGTATCCGATTCCACAAAATACTGATTGATTTCAGGACGAATCATCTCAAAGATATAACGAAAGTGAGCAATAATAGGAAAATTTCTGCGAAGAGTTTGGCTGGTTTGGATCATATCTCGAATGCCAATAGTAATAAAAGGAATCACTATGATTAAAGAAATTAAAAACCAAGGAAAAACAAAAATAGATATAATGTTAAGTAAAACCAATAATATGGAAGTTATTACAAAAATCTTTCTCATTTTTGCCTCAATACAAAAATTATTTTAAAAGGAATAAAGAGATCTAAGGATAGATTAAAACTAATTGAAGATAGAACCAATCAATTGTTAAATTCTCATGTGACAAAAAAATGGAGCTTTCATTCTCCAAGATAAAATTTTTTAACAACTTAAATACTTGACATAAGCCCCGATTCGCAAACCCTTGCACCCAAAGCGAAAAAGAAATACATGTTCATGGGAATGAGGAGAGAACTATGGGTTTAAGTCCAATTTTAGAATTTACGAATGTAAGTAAAAATTATGGCAATAAAAAAGTTGTTTGCGACATAAACTTTAGCATTACTCAAAATGAAATCATCGCACTTTTGGGTGTGAATGGAGCAGGAAAAACAACAACAATCAAATTAATGCTGGGTCAAGAATTGCCAACCTCGGGAGAGATCAAACTTTTTGGTAAAGAACCACAAGATCCCCAATCACGAGTTTCTGTAGGATCCACGCCACAAAATGTAGAATTCCCTGATGGTTTAAAAACTATTGAAACTTTGCAATTTATACATGCACATTATCCCCATCCTCTACCCCTTGAAAACATGATTGAAAAATTTGGATTGCAATCCTTTTTAAATGCCAAAGCCTCAAAACTGTCAGGGGGACAAAAGAGAAGATTGGCTCTTGCTTTAGCGTTTATCGGCAATCCTCAAATTATTTTTTTGGATGAGCCCACAACAGGTCTGGATGTAGAATCGCGCAAAATTCTTTTAAATGCGATTCAAGATTATTCTAAAATGGGTAAAAGCATCTTTTTAACGACTCATTATCTCGAAGAAATTGAACAAATTGCAACACGGATTTTATTTTTACAAAATGGAAAAATTATTGCGGATGGATCGGTTTCACACATAAAATCCTTAGCAAATACTTCAAATACAAAAGTGACTTTTCAATGCAATTCAAAAATCAATTGGGAACAATTTAAAAATATGAGATCATTTCAAAATGATAATGACAATTATACATTAATGACAACCAACCCCGATGCCCTAATTTATGAACTCGTGCAGAATAATGTTCCCTTCCATAATTTACAAATAATAAGAGAAAATTTAGAATCCGCATTTTTAAATTTATCTAAAGGAAAATAATTTGTGAAGTTAACATTTTTTTATTTTAAAGTATTTTTTTTAAGCACTGTGAGAAATATTCCTGCCTTATTTTTCACTCTTATTTTTCCACCACTCATGCTTTTATTATTTGCTAATCAGTGGGAGGGTAAAAATTTATTAGGCGCCCTTATTGTATTTTTTAATTACTCCGTTCAAACGGTCGCTCTTATGCTTTTAGGAATGGGGGTAACTCAAGAAAAAAACTCCGATTGGTCTAAATATTTAAGAACCATGCCCATCGGAATATTGCCTATGATATTTGGGCGATTATTACACACCCTCTTTTTATCAATTATTAATTTAATTTCTTTAACATTTGTTGCTCTATTTCTTTTAAATATTCAGATTGAAACGTCGCAATTGCTCTATTTTGCATTTATTGCCTTAGCTGGGGGCATTCCCATGGCCTTATTGGGTATGACAATAGGATATGCCGCCAATCCAGAATCATCACGCAGTATTTTTACACTTTTAAATTTATTATTATTATTTGGTTCTTTTGCTTTACCAGGAGAAGGAATTTTTGGTACATTAAGAAATTTAATTCCTACATATCAATGGGCTCAGCTCTCTTTAGCACATATTAATCCCACAATAAACTCCGCAATTCCACTTTTATGGCTATGCGGGTATTCTATTTTATTTATTATAATTTTTAAGAAAGTTTATAAGCGATCAATTCATAAAGTCTGAGATGTTACTTTGCACATTGAGTAACACGTGCATTCACAACAGACCAATTGATATTTTTAAAGAAAACATCAATATAAGCTCCACGATTCGCTTTAAAATCTAGGAAAAAGGCGTGTTCCCATGTATCCATCACTAAAACAGGCACATGATTTAAGGGGAATCCAATATGGTGTTCCATAATTTGCACATTTTTTAATTTACCTGTGGTGGTTTCCACACAGGTTACAACCCAACCTGGAACCGCAAGTCCTGTCGCTTTCACATCCGCTTTCCAATTATCAACACTGCCAAAAGCCGCTTTTGCTAAGTTTTCAAATTGGGGGGAAGGACTTTCCGTAGAAATTAAATTTTCAAAATACATTTCATGTAAATAAGTCCCATTGTAAGGAACACAATGGCGTCTTTTGAGTTCTGAAAATTCACCAAAACTATAGTTTGTCAGTCCTTTGTCCGTCTTTTCAAGTTTTTCTTCAATTTCATTTAGTTTTTTGACATAGCCTTCATAAAGTCCAAAATGCGCTTCCAATTGAGGATCGCTAATACCATCTAACTTACCGAGTAAGTGTTTAAAGCTGCGAATTTCTTTTGCCATACATTTCTCCTTAATTTGAGTATCAAACACAACTCTATCTAATCATCAAAATAGTCGAACATCAAACAAAACAGAAAAAATGAATAATTTGCAATAAATTAAAACATTTTTTAACTTAGTGCATTCCTTCCACAGGCGTTGCACCTTTTTTAGGTTTCTCAATTAATATCAGTAATATGAGTGAGGTTAAAAAAACAAGGGATAAAATTAAAAATCCTTTATTAAAAGATTCCACTGTGGCCTGTAAATTTATTCGGTTTTGCATAAGTTGGTAAGCGGCTTGCTGCGGATGCTCTGTTTTTCCGTAAAATAAAAACTGCATTAATCTTAATTGCTGATCGACTACAGGCAAACCATTTACGATATGGGAACCTAAAGTAACATTGTACTCTTTAACATGATTTACAAGTTGTGAGCTCATCCATGCTAACCCAATAGATCCTCCTAATTCACGAGTCAAATTAAATAACCCTAAGGCATTTCCTAATTCTTTAGGCTTTACAAATGCAATTGCTGTTATGGATAAAGGAATAAATAAACAACCCAAACCTAACGCACGTAAAAATAAAACAAATATTAAAGCTCCTTCAGAAGAATTTGCAGTTAAATGTGAATTTTTCCATAAACTAAAAAATACCACTATAACCCCAAAAGCAATTAATATTCTCTTATCTATAACGTTTACAAGTTTACCAACCAAAGGCATCATTATAATTTGAATACATGTCCCTTTTAAAAAAAGCAGACCAATATCGAGAGGGGCATAATTCATGACATTGCCACAATAAAGTGAAAATAAAAAAGAACCACCAAATAGAGTGGTGCCTAAAATAAAATTAATAAATGTACATAAGGCATAATTTCGGTTTATAAACACGCGAAAATCAATCATAGGTTCCTTTGATTCCAATTGCTGAAAAATCAATGTAACCAAACATGTTAAACTTATAATGCTTAAAAAAGTAATAATATGACTTTCAAACCAATCATCTCTGTTCCCTTCTTCCAAAACATATTGCAGACAAGACAGTCCGACAGCTAATAAAAGAAAACCGTATCTATCCAATTGTTGTTGCGATGGTATAAAGTTTGGTACTTTAATACTCATCATAGCAACAAATAAGCATAAAAGACCAATGGGTAAGTTAATTAAAAAAATCAAATGCCAAGAAGAAAAATCTATTAAATAACCACCCACAGTAGGTCCCAATAAAGGCCCCGTAATAGCACCTAAACCAATAAAGGCCTGCGCCATGCCTTGTTCTTCCTTAGGATATCGAGAAAGCATGATAGTGCTTGCCGTAGGTATAATGGCTCCTCCCCCCATACCTTGCAATATTCTAAAAAAAACGAGAGAAATTAAATTCCAAGAAAGTGCACAGAGAAGTGAAGAAATTGTGAATATACAGAGTGAAAAAAGAAAATAATTTTTCAGCCCAAAGCGCCTTTGAAACCATCCCGTCATAGGAATTACAACGATATTGGCCATCATATATCCCGTTGAGACCCAAGCAATTTGATCCATCTGCACACCAAAACTGGCTCGAATATCGTTCAAGGCCACATTGACAATACTGATATCTAAAACAGCCATTAATGAGGACAACATAGCCGCAATGGTAATGAATAATTTCGAACCTTCCACCGCAGTAGGTGTGAATTTTTCCCTTGTAACCATAATGTTTATTTACCTCTTATTATCGGGTAACAACAGTAACAACGGTACTCATTCCAGGCCGTAAAACGATATCTAGGGGGCGGGGTTCAATAGAAATTTCCACAGGAAATCTTTGTGTGACCTTAACAAAATTACCTGTTGAATTATCAGGAGGTAATAAAGCGAAAGTTGCTCCCGAAGCACCGGAAACACTTTTGACAATCCCACGAAGTGATTTCCCGGGATAGGAATCTACTTTAATTTTAACGGGCTGACCCGGTTTCATTTTTTGTAATTGATCTTCTTTAAAATTAGCAATAAGCCAAGTGTCATTTAAAGAAACTATAGACAATAAAGGCGTAGCAGAATCTACCATTTGCCCTAATTCCACCATTTTATTTGAAGTAAATCCATCAAAAGGAGCTTTAATGACAGTATAACTCAAACGTAATTTAGCCTGTTCTAAACCGGCTTCTGATTTTTTCATTTTAGCATAGGCTAGAGAAATCGCCGCTTCATAAGCCTTCACTTGATTGGCAAGTGATTTAGCAGAAAGCATTTGTCCTTTTGCTTGTTGCAGGCTTCCTGAAGATTGTTTTTGCGAAGCCATCATACTGGCCAATTGCGCTTTAGCCACATCATGAGCCGCTTTGGCTTGGGTATACTGATTTTGCTGATTATCTAAATCGAATTGAGTAACAGCACCTTGGTTTTTTAAGTAAATAAAGCGGTCTAAATTTTTCTTTGCTAAATCCATGGCGCTCTGAGTTGATGACAAATTCGCACGCGCTTGCTTAACCGCTTCCACACTGGCCACAACACCTGAGGAAGCCTGAGCCAATCCTCCCTCGGCCTGTGTCAAGGAAGCACTGTAACCTTTATCAATTTGAGCGTGTTGGGCTTGCGCCTGCTCATACGCCGCTTTCGCAGCTTCGTAATCTGCTTGAGCAGAAACCACTTCGGCTTTTTCTTGAGCGCTGTCTAACTCAACAAGGGGCTCCTCTTTTTTTACATTTTGATTATTTTCAACATAAATTTTTGCTACTTGTCCCGCAATACGGGCTGAAACACTGACAATATGTCCTGTTACTTGAGAATCATCAGTTGTTTCTTTACCGTAGGTTGAGATCCCTATAATCGCAACAACAAGAAAACAGAAAAATAAAATTCCAAAAAAAACTTTTACAGATTTTGGACGAGATAAAATCTTTTCTTTCCATTGATTCATATTCTCTTTCCTCACTAATGAGCAGTTGATCACTTACTCATTTTATTATCTGAATTTCTAGATTTTGGAAAGAGAGTAGGATCAAGTTTTAAAATATCACCGACAACGAGGGGACGTTTTTCATCTTCATATCTTATAAATGCAATGGAAGAATCTATTTCCCCATTGACCTCAGGTAATAATCGGATGATATGCAATCGCGATTCTGCGGGACCGATCAAACGCATTCCCATTTGCAAACCAAAAGCACGACCTCTATTTATGTAAACCCATCCCCGGTATCTGCGAATGATTTTAAACTCTTCATTTTTTAAATCATGCAATTCAGGAAGTAATTTATTTACAATCTGATCGGCCGTTTTTTCAGGATGAAAAGGAGTAGGAGTTTTTTCATCAAAAAAATCTTTATTTTTTTCTGCAAAAACACCGGAGTCGAGCCAAGATTTAAATGTTACGTTAGGCCATGTGATTTTTTTTTGCGCTAATTCAGAAAACATTTGCACGTTAACAAGACGATGAGCACGCGCCGGATAAGAAGTCTGTGTTGGGCTTTTTAAATTTACAGAATAGTTCCCCTTGCAAACAATACGGGATAAATTTGTAATATTCAATATTCCTTTTTGTGCTAATTTTTCACCCAAAAAAATATCTAATATATTACTAATACGATCCTGAGTGCGAAAATCATAAAATGAATTGATTTTAACAGGAGATAAATCAACAAATTTGCGATTTGCTATGGTTTCTAAGCTCTCAGTTGAATTTGTAATAGCAAAAGGAGCCACGTTTTGAGTGAAATTCCAAACAGAGCCCATTTGCAAACAATCTTGATAACGAACAAGGGAAGCTGTATGCACAAATTCTTTTAATTGAGATTGGCCTGCTGGAAATAAAAAATATGAAGGCAAATACGCATCGTAGGGTTTGTTCCAAGAAAAAACTCGTGTCCCTCTATAAGCATCTTTTGTCAATGCAAATTGTTCTTGAGATTTATTAACACCCAATTGATTCAATAAGCTATTTTGGTAGGCTAAAGCATTATTTTTTACTTCTACACTGATTTCAGGATTTTCCGTAATCATGAATGTAGGCGGTAAAATAAGAAATGGCAAAGCTTTCCCCTATTTTGTAACCTTATTAATTAGATATCTAAATATTATTGGAATTTGATTTATTCTGAGTCTTTTTTATTTTTTTAATATCACTCTCAGCGGCCGCAAAAGGAATTGAAAGATTCAACACCTGCGGATAAACAGTAGACAATAAAAAGCGCACTCCTGTTATGTAGCTATTTCCCGCTTTGCCACGTCCGATGCTAGGTAACAAAGGATTCAACTCAATGGTCGATGTGTTCCATAAAATAGAGGGCACCCCAGAACGCTTGCGAATTTCATGAACCTCTTCGACAAATTGAGAATGAACACCTAAGCAACGAGTTGCCCCCAAATCATCGAGAATAGAAATCATGTCCTCACGGTTTTGAATGGGAATAAGACAAATATCGGGGCCAAAAAAAGCATTGGATGCATAAATGCTCTTTAATACTTTTTCTGGTTTCATAAGATGCACACCAGGCGATACAAAATATCCATTTCCTGGATTATCGATAGGCTTACCCCAACGTAACGTCTCATCGGATTCGCGAGCCGCAATGCCTTGAAACCGCAAAAAACGTTCCCAAGAATTGGAACTGCAAAGAGGCTCCATCACGTGCACATCAGGTTTGGAAAGATCTTCACGTGCCCCAATAGGCATAGCTTTTATGGCGGTGACAAATTTATCTTGGAATTCAGAAAAAATTTTGTCGTCAATAAATGCCAAATTAGTAGATTCTAATCGTTGTCCTGCATCAAGACAGGCTCCATAAATAATATTTGAAATGGCCGCATTGATATTTGCCGACTCTGTGACATAAGCCGCATTTTTTCCGCCACCGCATAAAACAAGACGTGCATTTTGTTGTGTCGAAGTATCACGACGGATTTGCTCCAAGCTTTCTTCGCCACCGGTATAAAGGATTGTGTCAAATTGATGAGTTAAAACCAAGCGACGAAATACTTCAAAATCCCCATAAACAATTTGCACAACCCCGGGAGGAAAGGAAGCCTGATGAAAACCACTTGCCAATAGAGAGCCAGACAACAAACAATGGGAAGAGGGGCGCATACAAACCGCATTCCCTGCCGCTAAAGAAGGCAAAACACTGCATAGCAATGTGTAAACGGGCAAGGCTATGTTTGAAGAGACTAAAACAAGGCCTAAGGGTGCATATTGCCATTCCCACCCCTCTTCATCGCGCTTTACCGAAAGTGCTTGCTTGCAAAACTCAGGCAATGAAAAAAATAATTTTTCGCAAAGACCCCATTCTTCTTCCACGGCAACTCGGGAGCGAGCCAGCTCTAACATCATGTTACTTTTAATTTCTTCTGCGTTCTCTTTTAAAAATCCAATTAATTTTTTAATATAGCCCAAACGATCTTCTAGCGAAGTCATACGAAATTTTTTTTGAGCTGTACGCATACCTTGCAAAACAGGATCGACAAGCTCCTTGCTCCAACCCGCGGTAGCTAAAATATCAGAAGGATTGGCAGGATTATTCACGGTAAAAATGCGTTCTGACTTATTCGTAGGATGAAAATGACCGTTGATATAAGGAGGAATGAGATTTAAATTCAAAGACATAAAAAATCCCCTCAAGAAAGCGTTGCGAACACTTATATTGAGGATAGGATTTTTAATACCTTATGGTCAAGGGAAGATGACAAATTCTGTTTTAAATGTGTTTTTGAAATCCACTGATTTTTTTCTGAAAAAGAAAAGAAACGCAGCATTTTCAAAAAATGATCATCATGATGAGGAGTTTCAATTAAAATTGTGTGCCCTGTGATTTTATGATGAGTGATACTGTGACGAAAATTTCCTTGTAAATATTTCGTGTTATACCCAAATTTTTTAATTTCAGAAATTAAAATACTTAACGAAACAGCTTCTTCCGCACGTAGCAGAGGGAATCCTATTGTTTTGTTTAAAAAACCTTTATTTCTCTCTACCAAAAAAAATTCATCTGATTTCTTTTTTAAAAAAATAAGTGCAAAGACATCTTCGTTTTGAAAATTCTTGCGCGGTTTTACAGGAGGACACATTTCAACAGAATTATTTTTAAAAGCAGTACAATAATTTTGAACAGGACATAATGTGCAATTTGGATTTTGCTTTTTACAAACTATAGAACCCAAATCCATCATTGCCTGATTGAAATCACCGGGATTTTCATTTGAAATGACACCATTAACGTAACAAGATATTTTATCCTGCCCCGACTTCTCCCAAACACCCGATTGCAAATTAAGTAAACGACTGACAACGCGTATGACATTACCATCAACACATGCTACAGGCTCGTGAAAACAAATACTTGAAATAATGGAAGCAGTATAAGGACCACATCCAGGTACTTTTAACCAATCATTTTTATTGTTTGGAAAAACAGAATTTAATTCATCTATGATATATTTTGCACCATTTCGCAAATTACGAGCACGCGCATAATAACCTAGACCAGCCCATAATTTTCTTAATTTTTCATCTGAGCAATTTGCTAACGATTGTATATCAGGCAATTCCGCAATAAATTCCTTAAATCGCGGTAGCACAACAGAAATTACTGTCTGTTGGCTCATAATCTCACAAATCCAAGTATGATATATGTTAATATTCTCACGCCAAGGAAAGTGTCTTTTATTAATATTATACCAAGCTAATAAATCTTGAGAAAATTGGCTCATAAAGAAAAATAAACACAAAAAAAGCTTTTGCTTATTTTGTGTTTATTATAGTGCTCCCTCTTCATGCATGACTTCGCTAGAAGATGACGCTTTATCTGCAGATGATTTCCTTGGACGACCGCGTCTCATTGATTGTTTTAATTTATCAAGTTTGCTAGGACGACCGCGTTTCTTTGGAGTTTTAACGACAGCCTTCTTTGGACGACCACGTTTCTTTGTTGAAGATTTTGCAGGACGACCACGTTTCTTTGTTGAAGATTTTGCAGGACGACCACGTTTTGCCGTTTTTTTCTTGCCTACAGTTTTCTTAGCTGTTTTCTTTTTTACTACTTTTTTTGCTGGCTTTCTTCCAGCTTTTTTCTTAGCAGCAGTTTTTTTAACTGGCTTCTTTGTACCAACTTTCTTTTTCTTAGTAGCAGTTTTTTTTGCAACCTTCTTTGTTCCTTTTTTTGCTACCGCTTTTTTTGATCCAGCTTTCTTACGCTTAGTTTCAGCCATAAAACATTCTCCTTTCAAATAATAAAATCAGTAAACCGGTTTTACATCCTCGGTTCAATCTTAATTTAACTCATGCCAAAAAAAATGGTAGAGGCAATACCATTTTTTATATATTTTTATTACGAATTTATTTAGCCTTATAAGACAAGGATATCTTTTCTCAAGAATCTTTGTCGTCAAAGTCGCAACACACCATTTCTCCGAATTTAAAGAAGGATCAAAATCGTGAGACAAAATTTTGAAAGTAAATTTAAAAATCAAATACTAGGTCTTGTATATGATTTACCAACGAAACTAGAAAATTCCGACAAAATCTTTTTTCCTGATGATGCAAATGCAGAGTGGGAGTCACAAAAAACAATTGACACGATTATCGAAACATGGAAACAACTTGGGTTTTCCGTAATTCTTTTTCCGCTTGATTCGACATTTCTAAAGAAATGGAATGAATTGAGTTCGAGCTGTTCCATTATTCATTCATTAGTTGAAGGTTGGGGTTCACTCGCGCGTGAAAGTTGGATTCCATCTTTATGTGAATTATCTGGCATTCCTTTTATTGGCTCTGAGCCATTTGCACAATCGATTTGTATGAGCAAAACGCAAATCAAATTATTATGTCAACATCTAAAAATTCCAACTCTTCCATTTTACATAATCAAAAATATCGAAGAGCTTACTAATATTCCAAGAGTTTTTTTTAACGAAACACATTTTATAAAACCAGATGGCGAAGGATCTGGCATGGGAATAGATGCTTCCTATTCCATTTCTAATTCAAAAAAGAATACTGAAAAAATTACCCAATCACTTCTAGAAAAATACCCTGATGGTGTTCTGATAGAAAAATTTATTGATGGAAAAGAATATACCTCAGCAATTATTGGGACACCACCAATATTTTTACCAATTGCGCAAATTGAAGTTATTGATGGTGTTTATGGACTTTCAAATAAATCAAAAGAATTTATGGGTGAAAAAGTAACTTTTCCAAAACTTTCGAAAAAGAATGAAAATATAATTCGAAATGGTACGGTAAAACTATTTGATTTTCTAAAATTAAAAGATTTTGTTAGAATGGATTGGAGATGTGATAAAAAAGGCAACGTCTTTTTTTTAGAAGCAAATACACTTGCAGGACTTTCCTACCATTACAGTCCTTTACCACTTATGGCGAAACATATTGAAATTGATTATCAAGAATTATTTACCATTCTTGCAGAATCTGCATTATCACGTTCGAATTCCAGAAATCTCTGGTATGGAAAATCGAGAATACAAAAATAAAAAATCCTAAAAGCAAAATATGCTTTCAGGATTTTTTAAAAAATAAATAAAATGAAGGAATTAAAACTTTCCTGTCGCTACAAGACGAGTCAATTGAACCATTCTGTTACTAAATCCCCACTCGTTATCATACCACGAAAGAACTTTTACCATATTTCCACCAATCACTGATGTGTATTCCGCATCTATAGTGGAACTATAGGGAGATCCATTATAATCTGAACTTACGAGTTGCTCTTCTGAATATCCTAAAATACCTTTTAAATATCCTTCGGAAGCGGATTTTAATGCGGAATTGATATCATCAACAGTGACTGATTTTTCTAATTCAAAAGTAACATCAACAAGAGAAACGTTCGGCGTAGGCACGCGAACGGCAAAGCCATTTAATTTTCCTGCAAGAGAAGGAATCACTTCTGAAATTGCTTTTGCGGCACCTGTGGAAGTTGGAATCATACTCAAAGCGGCGGCACGCGCACGACGTAAATCTTTATGAGGAAGATCCAATATATTTTGATCATTTGTATAGGAGTGAATTGTCGTCATTAAACCTTTACGAATTCCAAATTTTTCATGAATGACTTTTGTAAGGGGCGCTAAGCAATTTGTTGTACAGGAACCATTGCTAATAATTTGATGTTTAGAAATATCATATTCAGAATCATTCACACCAATAACAATTGTTTTATCAATTGCTTTGCCAGGAGCACTTAGAATAACTTTTTTAGCGCCCGCTTTTAAATGCGCAGCCGCTTTTTCGCCCTCAGTGAACAAGCCCGTACATTCTAATACAATATCGACACCATGAGTAGACCAAGGAATTTCTGCAGGATTGCGAATTGCTGATATTTGAATGGGTTTCCCATCTAGAATAAGCGCATTATCCTTAGACTCCACATGTTGCTGCGCTTTACCATGAACAGAATCGTATTTATAAAGATGCGCTAATGTTTTTGCATCGGTCAAATCATTAATGAGAGTCACTTCAATATCA